>JBJTAZ010000301.1:0-5071 GCA_046091085.1 Nitrospiraceae bacterium | reverse complement strand
CGAGAAACCTTGCGCCAGTTTCGAAAGATAGCCCCCGATCTGGCCGAAGCCCACGACGCCGAGGGTCTTGCCGTAGAGTTCCACGCCCATAAACTTTTCCTTTTCCCACTTGCCGACCTTCATGGAGCCGGTAGCTTGGGGAATGCGGCGGGCCATGGAACAGATCATAGACATGGTGTGCTCGGCCGTCGTGACCGTGTTGCCGCCCGGCGTATTCATGACGACAATGCCGCGCTTGGTGGCGGCTGCCTGGTCCACGTTGTCGAGCCCGGACCCGGCCCGCCCCACCACCTTCAGCCGATCGGCCGCTGCAACCACCTCCGCCGTCACTTTGGTCGCCGAACGGATGACCAGACCGTCGTACTGTTTGATTTCCTTGAGCAGCTCCTCTTTCGAGAGCTTGGTCTTGACGTCCACCTGGAAGCCGGCCTTTTGGAGAATCTCCACGCCGTGCTTCGAGAGGCTGTCGCTGACAAGGACCTTGATCGGGTCACTCATAGATCGCGTTGTCCTCTACTCGCGGCCTCACTTGGCCATCAACAGTTCTTGCGCCCGCGCCACGCCCTTGCCGAGCGTGACCGGATGACCTAGCCCCTTGAGCACCATCTCGGTCGCAGCCAAGGCGAGGATCACGTCGAACCGATCCAAATACCCCATATGCGACAGGCGGAAAATCTTGCCCTTGAGATGGTCCTGTCCGCCTGCGGCGGTGATGCCATAGTGCACGCGAAGGTTCTTGTAAATCGCCTGGCCATCCACGCCGGCCGGAGCATTGATGGCCGTCACCGCGTCGCTGGGCATGCCTTTGGCAAAGATTTCCAGCCCCGCGGCCTTCGCACCCTCGCGTAGCGCATGGGCCATCTGCGTCTGCCGGGCAAAGACATTGTTCAACCCTTCAGCCTTCAACATCTTAAGCACTTCCTGCACACCGAGGATCATGGACACGGCCGGGGTAAAGGCCGTCTGGTTCTTCTGCTGATTATCCTTCTCGCGCTTGAAATTGAAATAGAAGGACGTGTTCTTGGCCTTCTCCGCCAACTGCCAGGCCTTGTCGCTGACGCTCACGAAGGCCAGCCCCGGAGGCAGCATCAGGGCCTTTTGGGAACCGGTGACCACGACGTCCAGCCCCCAGTCATCCGTCTTGAGGTCGTACACCCCGAGCGCGGTGATCGCATCCACGACCAGAATGGTCTCCGGGCAGCCCTTTAGGATCTGCCCGAGCGCCTTGACGTCATGGGTCACGGCGGTGGACGTTTCACTCGCTTGGACATAGACAGCCTTGATCGCCGGATCTTTTTTCAACGCATCCGCCACCTGCTTGGGATCCACGGAGTGGCCCCATTCCACTTTTATTTCGGTGACTTGGGCGCCGAACGTTTTGCACAGCTTCCCCCAACGCTCGCCGAACTTCCCGCCGTTGATCACCAAAGCCTTGTCGCCGGGCGACAAAAAGTTGGACACGGCGCCTTCCATTCCGCCCGTACCGGACGAGGCCAGGATCAACACATCATTCCTCGTTTGGAACAGCCATTTCAAGCCTTCCCGAACTTCTTGGAAAATCGGATCGAACTCCGGAGCACGATGATGGATCATGGGCCGGGCCATGGCCAGCAAAACTTCCGGCGGAACCGGCGTCGGCCCTGGAGCCAGCAAATACCGTTTCAGCATGGTGCCGTTCTCCTCACAACACGATAGGTCAATTTCTCAGGCAAGAAGGGGGATACGCTACCACTCCGTCCCATAAACTGTCAAGGCAGAGCAGCCGTGAGCGCGCGCCGATTTTCTCAAAAAATCCGAAGAGGAAAACGGCTGCAACGAGGCCATCCATGCGGGAAACGACAGGTCCTGCCCTGAAGTCGCCCGCTCACTCGCCTGGCATAATCAGCTTCGCAACAAACATCGTCCTTGACATCGCTCATAACCACCGCTACGCTACCGTGGTTATGACCAGTTCGCCGACAGCAGAACCCATTGGAATCGTTAGGATGGCACTCTCACAGCCACACGGCTTCACCCGAATTCTTTTCGCCGCCATTCTGGCATGTGGACTCACGCTCTCATCTCCCCATGTCTGGGCGGATAATACGGCTCCATCCCTTGCCCTTGATGGCACTGTGACTCCACCGGCTGACACGGCAACCCAGACGCCTGTCGCCCCAGATCAAGCCGCACAGAAACCGGCCATCGCGGAGTTGTCTCCGTCCGTCGAGCGGACTGAATCGCCGGTCGCCCAGCCCGTGGATCAGCCACCGCCCCCCCACCAAGCTTCTGAGCCCTTCTTGCTGGCCGAACCGACGGATGCTGGCCAAGGGATTGCGCCACTGGCCCATCAAGGAACGGAAGAACCGAACGCAACGATACATGAGGCCGCCTCCTCTATGGCGGAACCGACAGAGTCGGCAACGCCTGCGGCCCGGGACGCATCGCCGAGCACAGAGCTGCCTCCCATCGCGGCGGCGCGTGAAGAATCGCTCGACAATATTGCGATCGTACGCAACGAAAAAGTGGAAGGCCACATGCGCTTCTTCCACACGGCCATTCGGGACCGGTTCGAGCATTGGCTGACCCGGTTGAGCCACTACCGGCCCCTCGTCGAACGGATCTTCTCGGAGTTCGACCTGCCCAGCGATTTGGTCTTCCTCTCATTGGTGGAAAGCGGGTTCAACCCCCATGCCTATTCCCGCGCCAAGGCGACGGGCCCCTGGCTATTCATGAAGGGCACGGCCCAAGTCTATGGATTGCGAGTGGACCAGTACGTAGATGAGCGGCGAGACCCGATCAAATCCACGGTCGCTGCCGCACGGTACCTGCGCGACCTATACGATCTCTTCGGAGCCTGGCCACTGGCCATGGCCGCTTACAACGCCGGAGAGGGAAAAGTGATGCGCGCCCTCCGGAAATCACAAACGGAGAGCTTCTGGGACATTGCCGCGACCAAACACATCAGACGGGAGACAAAAGAGTACGTGCCCCGCTTCATGGCCGCCACGATCATCGCAAGGAATCCCGACCAATTCGGCTTTCCTCCCGTACAAACGGACTCCCACGCATTTGAGGAAGTCGTGGTCCCGCATGCCGTGCATTTCCGCGACGTCTAAAAAGCGTCCGACATTCCCTTCACCGAGCTGCAACGACACAACCCGGAATTGCGGCGGGACGTCAGGCCGCCGGACGACCAGCACTATCATTTGAAAGTGCCAGTAGGCGCGAAAGAGCGGGTGGAACAGGTTTTGGATCAGCTTCCGACGTGGAAGCCTCCGGTGCGGCTAGTCAAGCTGACCAAACGTCATGCCGAGCCGGCCGGTGAGTCTCATGGTTGGTATCGTGTGCGGGTCGGCGATAACCTCTGGACCATCGCCAAGCGCTTCCACTTGTCCGTTCAGGCTCTCAAAGAAAAGAACAATCTCGCCAGCCGCCGCCTCAAGCCAGGCGAACTCCTCGCCATCAGCCGCTAGCCAGCGAACAGGCCGCCTTCCGTTCGGACGTATCTGCTTCCCGTGTGAATTACTTGGCCGGTTCGGCCTGAGGAGGAACTGGCAGGGGCTGGCTTCCCGGAGCGCCGGCGTCGGGGGCCTTCTTGACTTCCAGGGCTTTAATGCGCACGGTCGCTTCGCTGGCAAATGGAGAATTGGGATAGCTCTTCATCAAGTCTTGATACCGGGCTAGGGCGCCTTCGGGACGGGACTGGCTTTCCTCCAGCTTCCCCAACTCAAACATCGCCTGATCCTTATTGAGCGCCCCAGGTACGTCCAAGACGGCGGATAAGGCTTTCGCCGCCTGCTCCCGATCTCCATTCAACAGATGCACGAACGCTAACCGTTGATAGACGAGCCCCAGCATGACTTTATTCGTCCCATGAGCGGCGATGTATTGCTGATAGGCCGCGATCGCGCCGGCCAAGTCATTGGCTTGGACGAGCGCATTACCCAAATGGTACAACGCCAGGGACGTGACCGGTGCGCGAGGATGCTGCTCGACCACCTGTCGGTAGAGACCGATGGCTTTCTTGAGATTGTCGTCGGCCTGCGTCGGCTTGTCCGCCGGCCGATCGAGATAAAGCTGCATCGCCTGACGACTGAGATCGTACGCGTCCTCCGCCTGACGCTGGCTGTACCAAACCGCGCCGCCAATGGCCACCACCACCAGCAGCACCGCCACCAGTCCGGCCAGCACCTTCGCCCGATGCTCCTGGATCATGACCAGCAATCGGTCCATGCCGCTCAGAAGCTTCGCCTCACTGGGCGTGCCATCCTTGGAGTCGAACTTGATACGGTATGACATGGTTCGTAGACAGAGCCCGAGAGCGAGTTAACCGCCAGCGCAAACCGTGGCCGTTATACAAGGTTCGAGAAACCCTTGTCAATTCTCGCCCGCTCTCACGCACCGCCGAGACAGAGAGGACGAAGGTTCGTTGACAGCGCTGGCCATCGCGGTATAGCGTACCGGCGCCACCGGTTTTGCGAACCACGCCATGTTTGAAGACGATCTCGCCCAGCTTGACGCTCAACACTTGCGCCGCCGGCTCAGGCTGGTGGAGTCTGCGCCTGGCCCGGTGATTACCGTCGAAGGCCGCCCCGTCATTCTCATGGCTGCCAACGACTACTTGGGCTTGGCGGCTCACCCGGCCCTCAAGCAAGCGGCCATTGCAGCCATCGAACGATTCGGCGTCGGAACCGGAGCCTCGCGACTGATTTCCGGAACGCTGCCCCCCCATGCAGAGTTAGAAACCGCGATCGCTCGCTTCAAGGGGACGGAAGCCTCCCTCGTCTTCGGCTCCGGCTACTTGGCCAATATCGGAATCATTCCCGCCTTGGCCGGAACCGGGAACCTCATCCTGGCCGACCGGCTCTGTCATGCCAGCCTTCTCGACGGATGCCGCCTCAGCGGGGCGACGTTCCGCGTCTTTCGACATCGGGACCTGGCCCATCTCGAGCGGCTCCTCGCCGCACGCACAGGCGGCCGGCCGACCTTGATCGTCACCGATGGCGTGTTCAGCATGGACGGAGACCTCGCTCCGCTCCCCGACCTGCTCGCCTTGGCCGAACGATACGAAGCCCGGCTACTCGTAGAC
>JBJTAZ010000300.1:0-13688 GCA_046091085.1 Nitrospiraceae bacterium | reverse complement strand
AAACAGGGACAGGCCTACAAGCGGCCTGTCCCTGCTACCTCTCTTTTTTTCGGACCCGGATGGAACGGATGCCTGTTGAGGCCGGCGGTATGGCGGGAGCTGTCTGCACAATGGCAGTAGGAGTGTCGCGAGCCGTTCTGCTCATCTGATGAGGCGAGCGACCAACTCAATGACGTGGACTGGCAGTCTGGGGTTAACGCAGCGTGCCGCCGCCGAATACGGGCGCCGTTCGTCAACCGGGTCTTGCTCTCGGTCGGCCACCCTTCGTCGCCCGCTTCACGCTGTTTAGGTCTTGAGCTTCCGCTTGAGCTGCTTCTCCACGCTGGCGGTCTTGCTGGAGAGGCGCCCCTTGTGGCCCTTGCGGGCATCCACTTTGATGGTGCAGGAGATACGGCCGCAGTCTTTCTTCATCCGCTCGTAGCACTTCTTCACCACGCCGAAGACCTCGTCCCACTCCCCTTCCAGCACCGTCCCCATCGGATTGAGCCGATAGTCCACCCCGCTCTTGTCGATGATGTCCAGGGATCGGGACACGTACTTGCTCACGCTCTCCCCCTTGCCCAGTGGGGACATGCTGAATTCCAAAAGAACCATGTAGCACTCCTTCCAGCTAGCCTTGCTGTTATTGACGTGAATCGAGCCAGGATTTCGGGTAGTGAATGGTGCCGCTGAACTTGAAGCCTTCCACGGCCCCACGCAGCTTGGCGCGACGTTGCTCTGCATCGGGCTCGGCTGACTTGGTTTCATCCCGGATGGCGCTCAGCCAATCCAGAAACTGCCCGAATTCTTCGTCGAAGATCTGCTCGCAATCCTGCCGGATCTTGCCGGCCAGGGCCGGGGCCACTCCGCTGGTGCTGATGGCCAGACGCAAATGTCCTTGTTGCGCGACTGCAGGCAGCATCATCGTCGAATAGTCCGGCTGGTCCACGGTGTACAATAGAAAGTGTTGTTTTTGAGCCAGCTCATATAAGGAACGGGAAAAGTCCTGGTCATGCCGCAGGGTATTGATGACGAGGAATACTCCTTGCGCGTCCGTGGATCGAAACAGCCGGACCCGGTGCAGAATCTTGGCGGCGGCGGTGAGCTTCTTGAGGTGGTCGTTCAGGGTCGGGCTGATCACCGTGACTTTGGCGCCGCTGTCCAGCAGGCGCTGAACCTTGTCGGCTGCTTCGTCGTCGCCACCCAAGACGACACAGGGACGCCCCTTTACGTCGAGAGAGACTTGAAATCCGGGATTGGCTGCCATTGCTCCTCCCTACTCACGTACCATTGAATCTGTGTCACGTTATCGTCTGCCGACGCGTATCATACAACAGCCTCCCGGCCGGGAGAAAGCCTCCTTTCCATTCCACCGGCCTGCTTGTATAATGCGCCTCCAACGACAGTTCGAGCCGGTTTCCATGGAGGACGACGACGGTGACAGAAGGAACGATGCGAGTGGTGGGGATGGCCGGCGGCGTGATCGCGTTGGCCGGGCTGGCCGCCTGGATGGGGTTGGCGCACGGCTGTGAGAAGTCTTCGGGCAGCGGCGTGATTGCTGGGCAGGTCACGATCGCGCCGGCTCTGGCGGAAAAGGTGCGTCCCACGGACGTGCTCTTCGTGATCGTCCGCCGGCCGCAAGGCGCACCCAGGCCGTTGGCGGCCCAACGCTTCGACAATCCGAAGTTTCCAGTGGCCTTTGAGATCACCAATCAGGACGTGATGGGCAGCGGGACGGAATTGCGCGGGATGGTGGACGTACTGGCCCGGATCGACCGGGACGGCAAGGCCGGACCGCCGCAGCCGGGAGATTTGGAAGGGAAGTTTGCGAAGAATCCGACGTTGCCCGGTTCACGCGACGTGGAAATTGTGATCGACAAAGAGTACTAGCTCGGCCTCAAGCCCACTAACCAGCCTCCGGCGCGTCCGCCTCCAGCTCCATGGTCCAGTAGAGATAGTCCCGCCAGCTTTCCGGCGCATTTCTGATGCCGATGGTAATCGTGATCACGGGATTCCAACGCGGCTTGACCGGCCTTCGGATCAGCCGCATGCTGGCCTCCTCCGGCGTCCGCCCGCTCTTTCGGTTGTTGCAGCGCCAGCAGGCCGTCACGATGTTTTCCCAGGTCTTCCTCCCGCCTTTGGCGATGGGGACGACATGGTCGAAGGTCAGGTCTTCGGTGCGGAACTTCTGGCTGCAGTACTGACAGGTATAGCCGTCGCGGGTGAAGATATTAATGCGGGAGAATTTGACCGCCCGGTGGCTGTCTTTCAACTTCACCAATTTGAGCAGCCGCATGACGGCCGGCAGCTTGATGGAAATCGAAATCCCCTGGATGTCCCGGTCGTACACTTCCAGGACTTCCACCTTCTCCTGCCAGAGCAGCGTGATGGCTTTTTTCCAATGGACGACTCGAAGCGGTTCGTAGGTCGAGTTCAGTAGCAGCGTCAGTTCCATCTGTCCTCCTGGGTCACCCCACAAGCCGACAAGATCGAAACCAAACTCCTGTACTCTATGCCATAAACCTGCAACGAAATCAATCCGTTGGTTCGTTCTCGCCGTGCAAGGCCCTTGCGGGCTCGAACCGAACCTCGCTAGACTGGGCGCACGCAAGGGGGGGGTGGATGGCGAAGTGGATCAAGGCGGCGAAAGCCGACGATCTGGCGCCGGGCTGCTGCCTGTCGGTCGAAGCCGAGGGAGTCGGCCTTGCGCTGTTCAATGTCGAAGGAACGGTCTACGCGTTGGACAACTGCTGTCCTCACGCAGGAGGGCCGCTGGGGGAAGGACAATTACACGGCGACATCGTGCAATGTCCCTGGCATGGTTGGCGGTTCAACGTCTGCACGGGCGAACGGCCGGAGAATCCCGTCTTCACCGTTAGCCGATATCGCGTGGAGATCGTGGACGGCGAGATTTTGGTGCATGTGCCGCCGGAAACCGAAGGCACGGGCCCCTAACTTATAGACCTGATGGGCCGCCGCCGCGCAGCAATGGCCCGGTCATGCCCCTCGGCATCAGGTCCTCCGCCGGCATGGACATGGGGACGACGGCCTGTTTCGACAGGTCCACCTGCCATTCATAGTCCCGCTCGAACCATCGCAGGCCTCCCCCCTGGCTTCCCTCCTCGCGAACGAAGATTTTCACGACATAGAGATCGTCGCGTTTCTTCTCCACCGTCCACTCCCCCATCCGGACCCCCTTGCCACGGGCGGCCATCCCCTGCACTCGGTCGGTCAGCGCTTGGCGGAGCGTGGGCGCTTCCCTGGCGCGATGGGTTTGCACAAGCGCCATCGCCTCGGCGGCTCGCGGGTCGGCCATCGGATTGACGGTGGGGGGCTTTATCGCCCAGTAAGCCAGGCCGCCGATGATCAGCAGCCCGACGACGAGGTAATGGAGCAGCCGGCTGACGGAGGCTGGCCGAGCTGTCCCTTGTGAGCCCTTCTGGTCCAGTTGCATGGCGAGATTAGCGATGGCCCTGTCCAGCCGACGCCTGCCGCGATCCTGACGGAGCGTGGGATATCGGCTGATGAGAGAAGGAGCGGGCTTGGAGCGCTTGCAATTCCCGTAACCGCTGGTCCAGCCCTCCTGGCCCTGGAGGGATCACCGTCAATCCCAGCGGCAAGCCCTGACCGGGCCTGCCGCTGCCGATCAAGGGCACACCGAGTCGTAACGCTTGCCCCAATGCCAGTTGATTGTCGGGGGATTCCATCTGTCCTTGCAGGTCTGTGCGGTTGTCGTGGCCTGGAGTTGCCGCTTGTGCCGGCTTTCCGTTCTCACCGAACGGCGCCGAATCATGTTGGCCCTGCTCCGGCGTGCCATCCGTCGCTGAAGACCGGCCGGCAACGGCGGCCGCTGGCAAATCCTCGAACCGGTGCATCCAAATGGCCGTGCGCGGCAGCGAGGATGGGAGCCGTCCCGCATCATCCTTCAATACCCACGTCCCGGATGAATCAATCCAACTATAGAATTCGGCTCCCCAGACGAGCGGGGAAACGGCCGCCACCCAGATCCAGAAGGCGGCCTGCAGGAGCCCTCTGATCACCGAGGCCCATCGAATCCTCATGCAAACAGCGTAACGGCCGCTCTAAGAAATGTCAACGAAGCCTTCGCCGCTCTCAACGACGCCGTGATCGGCCTTGAAAGGCTGGAAGGCCTTGTGGTACAACTGCGTCGGCTTGCATCGCACTCATTTTTCTCCGCGCGCGCTCGCCACACAGCATGAAATTCTTTGTATACGCGGACAATCTCAATCCAACCCAACTGAAGCGCCGGGCGCCCGAGCACCAGTTTGTGTGCAAGGCTTACCTGCCCGATCACACGCTTCAATTCTGTCGTTGGTCTTCCCAGTGGCGCTGCGGATTGGCCAGCGTGGTCGCCACTCCCGGCGAGCAGGTCTGGGGCGTGGTTCTGGATGTCACGGAAGAAGACCTGAAGCTGATGGATGAGTTCGAGGGCGAGGTGCCTGATGGGGCATTCCGCCACCTACAGGTCACGGTGGTGAACGAGCAAGGGGAAAAGATGCTGGTGAACACCCACGTCGCCACCCCTATCGGCAAGTTCAAACCCAAGGAACATTATTTGGAGTGGGTGATCAAAGGAGCCCAGCACTGGAAGCTTCCGGAAGAATGTATCGAACAGTGGAAGTCGTTCATGCCGAAGTAAGACAGTCTGCAGCCGTGAGCTTTCTTTCCAAAGAGCTCAATGCTGATTGCTGACTGCCTAATCTAAAGGAGCCCATCATGCCGAAGCCGAAATATCACATCGTCGTCTGCACGAACACCAGGCCCCCCGGCCACCCGAAACCCTCCTGCGGCGCGGCCGGTTCCCCCGGCTTGTTAATGGCCTTCAATATGGGGCTCATGGAGCGCGGCATTCAGCCGGGTCAGGTGTTGGTAACGGGCTCCGCCTGCCTGGGGCCTTGCGAACAAGGTCCGACGGTCGTGGTCTATCCAGACGCCACCTGGTACTCGCAGGTCAAAGAAGCCGACGTGCCGGCCATTTTGGACGAGCATATCGGCAAGGGCCAGCCAGTGGCCGCGCTCAAGCCCAATTCGGTCTGGGGCTGATCAGGCCGAGGGCCAAGCTGCGAACGACCGGGCTATGAGTAAGCCGCGCCGCAAAATCTCCACATCGAAGTCTTTGCCCACGCGTCGGCACCATGTGCCGCTCGAGCCCCTGCCCTCGCACCAGGAGCACAAGTCGCAGGCTCCCGCTCGCATCGGCTGCATGGTCATCACGTGCAGCGACACGAGAACGCAGGAAACCGACACCAGCGGGTGGTTGGTCAGGAAAACCCTGGAGGCGGCTGGGCACGAGGTGGTGGCCTATCACCTCGTCAAAGATGAGCCGAAGCTCATCACGGGGCTCATCCAAAAAGCGGTGCGCAACAAGAAGATCCAGGCGGTGCTGATCAACGGCGGGACGGGTATTTCCCGCCGGGATTCGACATTCGAAGCGGTGGATGCCCTGCTCGAAAAACGCCTGGTCGGCTTCGGCGAGATCTTCCGGTACCTCACCTACCAGGAGATCGGTTCGCCGGCCATCATGAGCCGCGCCACCGCCGGCTTGTACAAGGGCCGGATGATCATCTCCACCCCAGGCTCCCAGGGCGCGGTCCGCCTCGCCATGGACAAGCTCATTCTGCCTGAGCTGGGCCATATGCTCCGCGAAAGCGCAACGGAGCACGCGCCGGCAATCTCGTTGCTTGGCTCAGCTGCGTCGCCGCAAACGGCTAAAAGGTCAGGATCCCGTCAAGGACCATGACGACCTGCCCGCCGACTTTCACTTCCTGAATCACATCGTCGTCCGATTCCACCTGAATCGTGATGCGCGACGGCCTGTCCAGCTCATACCCCTGTTCGGCAATGATCGTGCTGGTCGGGCCTACCTCCACCACGCCGTTTTGCACCAGATAAGCGCCGAGGGCGCCGCTGGCGCTGCCAGTGGCCGGATCCTCGGGAATCCCGATGGGCGGCGCGAACATTCTGGTGTGGACCGTCGAAACCTCTTCCACCGTCATCGTCGTAAACACCATAACCCCATTGGCCCCATATCTGGAGCAGAGTTCGTTGATCGCACTGAGATCCGGCTTAATCGAGCGGACGGCCGTGAGGGTCCTGACCGGCACGATCATGACGGGCAGACCGGTGGACACGACTTCCACCGGCAGCTTCGTGCCGTCGATCTGTCCCTTGGTCAGGCCGAGCGCCTTGGCGACTTCGAACAGGTCTTGCATGGGCTCAACCGCTCCGAGGAACTGCGGCTTGGGCTGGGACATGACGACGCGGGTCACCGCTTCGTCGTGGAGATGGATTTCGACCGGAAAGAGACCGATGTTGCACTCGTAGAGCAGCCGCGTCACCGGGTCCTTAATGGGCAGATGGCCCAAGGACGCGAGGACGTAGAACGTCCCGATCACCGGATGGCCCGCGAAGGGGATTTCCTGGGACGGCGTGAAAATACGGAGCTTGACGGCGGCGGCAGGATCGGTGGGCGGCAGGACGAACACCGTCTCGGACAGGTTCATCTCCCGCGCGATTTGCTGAAGCTCATGGTCGCTGAGCCCGGTCCCGTCCGGGACGACCGCCACCGGATTGCCGCCGAAGGGCAAATCAGTGAACACGTCGGCCTGGTAGAACCGAAGTCTGCGGCGATCGGGGCTCATGGAACGGTACTGTAGGGCAGGCTGCCTGGCTTGTCAACGCGGCGGCACAGGGGTCAGGCCGGAACCGACAGGGCTTCGTACGATTGCGCCAGGGGATGGCGGAGATAGTCTTCCACGTAGTTCTTGAGAAATCCGTTTCGGTACAGTTGGCGGTTGGCGAAGTCGGTGTCGATCTTGTGCAGGACTCTCACCTTGACGCCGGTCTTGCGCATGAAATCGTCCAGAGAGACGCCGGCGATGTCCCGGTAGGGCCCGCGTCCCGATTGCATTACGCATTTGGGAATGTGGACAAGCTTCTCCTTCGTGATCCGCCTGGCGATATCGTCGAAGGTCAGGAGCACGGTACAGTCCGAGTCCCCGCCCAGGGTCGTATTGGGCACATAGAGATACCTGGCCCGGCGCTTGCGGTAGAGATTCAGAATCTTGTAGACGCTGCCGGCCACGATCACCGTGTCTTTCTTCTCCAGTTCCAGCTTGTCAAACTCACTTACGATCCGGCGGCGATTCAGGAAGGCCGTGATGTAGGCTTCCGTGTGGATGGTCGTCATGTTCGGCAGGCCCAAATCGTAGATACGTTCCGCTTCCTGCGGCAAGGCGCGCCTCCCCTGCCGCATCAGGTCCGCCGTCTCCGGCTTGATCCCGCGCACCGGCGTCAGGCAGCCCATCCAGAGCACGCACTTCTGGTTGACGGCCGAGATCATGGCCGCATCCTTCGACATGGTATGGACGTCGAAGCTGTAGAAGTTAGCCGAGGACACGGCCGGGCCGTCCAGCACCTTCATGAGATGTTTGACCGCCGGCGCATGGGGCATGAGCCGCTGTCGGTAGTCTCCAAGGGTGATGGCCGACAATTCGAAATTGATGCGGCCGGGATATTGCGCGGCCAATTGGTGGATCTTGGGCACGTGGACGAAGCCGACCGTAAAGAAGGTGAGGTTCTTGTCCGTGTGCGCGAGAAAGTCCTCCACCCACTCCATAGCTTTCGGGTGCAGGAAGAGGTCGGTCCACTCCATATACTCGTTCCCGCCTAGGCACCAGAACTGCTGGGGATTGGTCGGCTTCTTGTTGATGTAGTCGAGGATATAGGCCCAATCTTCTTGCGTGGTCTTGGGCGGCTCCAACGTTTCCCGATAGGCATGGTCCGTCTCGTAGCAGAACTCGCACTTGACCGGACAGTTCTTGCCCAGGCTGATGGGGATCTTGCCCGCGTCCATCTCCTGGTTGAGCACCTCGCGGTAACTCTTCCCAGCGAGGAGCGTGGGCGGTTGCAGGATGGGAAGCGGACGGCTCATGAGCGTGATGCCCTCATTGACAGGCCAAGAAGCGGTTTGTCACACTGACGGCACGGCATCGCATAAACGGAGTCCCCGTGATCCCAGAAGACATTGCCCGGGCGTTGCAGACGTTTGGACTGACGGACAAACCGACAGGCGAGGAACTGGAGGCGCGCAAGCGCGACCTCTTGGCCACCTGGCATCCGCATCGCTATGCCAACCTCACGAACAACCCGCGCAAGTATATGCAGATGTATAAAAAGGGGGAAACCGTGACCAAGGAGATCGAGTCCGCGTATCAGATTCTCTCCGCCTGGCTGAGGTCACGCGAGCAATCGTGAAACCATCGTATCTCGTGACGCGTTGTTCATAATGGTCATACGAGATACGCTTCACGCTTAACGAGGCACGTCTTATGAGACGGCGTGGCTGACCACGCGTGACATGTCGCCTTCCTCCCCGCGCGCCACCGGCCAAGTGACGAGGCCGGAGACCTCATCCCCGCTCTTTGGTTTCGCATAGATCTGCGGGAGATGGTTGGTCCCGTATTTGGAAATATACAGGAAGACATGCTCGCGGGCATTGACCCGCACGGCCCAGGGTGTGAAATCGTTCTGGTAGAACTCCTCGCAGAGCTGCATGGCATCAAGGCAGGTCAATCCCACCGGCTCGTTCAAGGTGTAGTAGTAGTCCAGCGGCAGGTCGTAGTCCGCCTGTTTGTGGATCGTAATGCCGAATTGCTCAGCCTTGCGCACCATCGGCGTGTGCCGGTAGGCCACGAAGTAAAAAAGCTCGACCGAGTGGATGTCCGGCTGGTTGTCCAGGATGAATTGCCTGGTCTCCAACGCTTCTCCGCGGGTTTCCCCCGGAAAACCGTAAAAGGCCATCACGTGGTTCCAGATGCCGGCCCGGGCCGCGTCTTTGAGGTTACGCGCGATGATGGACTGCTTCACGTGCTTGTCCATCAGGCCCAGCACCCGCTCGTTCGCGGACTCCATTCCATAATAGAGGGTGCAGCAACCGGCTTGGGCGGCCAGCTGCATATCCTGCGCGTTCAGGGTTTCCTCGAAGCGGATCAGCGTGGTCCATTTGATCCCGACGTGCTGTTCGACCAGGAGCTGCGAGACCTTCTTGAACAGGGCCGGCGGATAGGACTCGTCGGCAAACAGAAAATGCTGGGCCCGGTACTTCTCTTTCAGCGCCTTGACCTGGCGGACGACCTCCTGCGCCGGCAGGCCACGGTACTGGTCGAAATAGCCCTGCCCATGGTCGCAGAACGTGCAGCGGCCCCAATAACAGCCTCTTGTGGCTAGGTACGGGAGGATGCGGACCGGCGAGAAATAACTGTCGAGTGGGAGCCCCTCGAAGTCCGGAAGCGGCAGGGCTGCCGTCTGTTCCGTGTAGCTTTCCTTGTTGCCGTGGATGCCGCTGGCATCCCGGTACATAAGGTTCGGCACGGACTCGATGGGCCGCGCCCCAGCCAGGGATTCGAGGAGCCACAAGAGGGCATGTTCTCCTTCGTACATGATGGCCGAGTCGAAGACCCCCGTAAACAACCGCTCCTGATGGGGCAGCTCTTCCTGCAAGCGGGTGATGACATTGCCCCCGACCGTCACATGGATGTTCGGAAAGGCTTCCTTGACCATCTTGCAGAAGGTCAAGCCGGCCATGAGCTGCATCTGGGTGCCGATCGAGACGCCCACCACGTCCGGCGCTTCTTTGCTGACGGCCGGGAGCACCAACTGGCGGCAGATGTCCCGGTACACGTTCACCTGATCGTCGTCCAGGCAGGCGAGTACTTCGCGCGACACGCCGGGCCGATAGCCGAGATTGCTCTCCATCGGATAGAAGACGATCGAGGCGGGATAGTAGGCGGCCGAGATGTACTGCATCACCTGACGGAAGACGTTCAACGCCCATTCCAATTTGTCCGCCTGATAAAAGTCCTCGCCGCGGACAACGGCCTTGGCCTGCTGCGCCTGTTCGATGAGCTCAACAACGTCCTGCCCGACCTTGGCCTCCAGACAGGCTTTGTGCTGGGTCTCGGCTTCCGTCAGCCAGGCATGCTTGGCTTTGTCCTGCAGCGAGCGAAGCTGGGAGGCCATGCGGGTCTTGGCCCAGATCAGGAAGGCATCGCTGAAGAAGTGGTCGTACATCTCGATGTTCACGTCCTTCTGCACGACCTCATGCCCCTGTTCGCGCAGCACAGCAGTCAGGCTGGGCAAGGCAAGATAGGGCGCCGTCGGCACCCATTCCGGCGGGAACAGGAGCATGGTCTTGAGCTTCTGGGCCGGGGCGGCATCGGTCGGCACGGATTTGGGGGCCTTGCCATCAATGTGCAGTAACGTGCTCATGCTTAACAGACCTTCGCTTCGAGCGACGGAGCCCCACCGCCGGCCTTGACTGCGGCGAATTGCAACGGCGGCAGCTTGTCTTTCCCGAACCGCGCCACGTAGAGAAAGATGTATTCACGGATGAAAATGCGGAGATCCCAGACCTGCGGGTGGTTCTGTTCGAACTCCTCGAAAACCCGCTCGGCCTCCTCGATGCTCAATCCCTGCTTCACCGTATAGTAATAATCGAGCGCCAGGTCCCAGGCCGGATTGATGTATGGCGTTACGCCCCACTTCTCCGGATGCTTGGCCACGGGCGTATGGCGGCTGAGGTCGAAGGTTCCGAAGCCGACCGAGTTCACCAGTTCCCGGTTGTCCGCGAGGAACCGCACGGAGTCCAGGGCTTCCTCCCTCGTCTCGCCGGGGAATCCGAAAAACCCCATCGCATGGTTCCAAATGCCGGCTCGATGCGAGAGTTGGAGGCTGCGCTTGATCACCTCCGTCGTCGTGGCCTTGTCCATCAGCTTGAGCACGCGCTCGTTGCCGGATTCATAGCCCACGTGGAGGTATTTCAGGCCCGATCGCTTGGCGTCCTCCCACACCGGCTCGTCCAGCAGACTTTTCTCATACCGCATGTGCGTCGTCCAGGCAATGTCCATGCGGCGTTCGATCAGCCCGCGGCAAAGTTTGCGGAAGAGCGCGGGCGGATAGGATTCGTCCGTGAAGTGGAAATGCCTGGCTCGGTACTTGTCCCGCAGATGCTGAATCTCGTCCAGAATCTGATGAATCTTCTTGGTCCGGTAGCCGGCCGTATAGCCCTCGCCATGGTCGCAGAACTCGCAGCGGCCCCAGTAGCATCCGCGCGTCGCCAGATACGGCAGAATCTTGTCCGGCAGGAAGTATTTGTCCAGCGGCAGCCCCTCGAAGTCCGGCGGCGGCAGCGCCTCCATGTCCTCCGAATAGGTCAGCGACGAGGTGTGCACGCCGGTCGCGTCCCGATAGAGCAGATTCGGCACGTGTTCCAGGCTGCGTCCAGCCCCCACCGTTTCCACCAGTTGCAAGAAGGCGGTCTCGCCCTCGTAGAACACGGCGCTGTCGAACGAGGCGAAAAGCGGCGAGTTGGGCAGCACATCGCGCAGGCGCGTGACGGTGTTCCCGCCGATCGTGATGTGGATGTTCGGGAACTGTTCCTTGATCATCGCGCAGAAGGTCATGCTGGAGAACAGTTGCTGTTGGAGCACGATGGAGATGCCGATCACGTCCGGCTTCTCGGCTTCGATGGCCGGTTTGAGCAGGTGCTCGAACACGTCGCGGTACACGTTGACCTGGCGGTCCTGCACCGCGTCCATCACTTCGGAGGATACAAAGACCTTGTAGGAGAGGTCCGTTTCCATCGGTGGCATACAGATCCGCGCCGGCGCATAGACCAGCGAGATCGCCGACGTGATTTCGCGGAAGGTGGCGACCGCCCATTCCAGCTTGTCGATGTTGTAGAAGTCCTGGCTCCGGACGATCCGCTTGGCTTCCTCCGCCTTCTTGATCAGTTCCGCCATCCGCTCGCGGGTCAGATCGCAGAGGGCCACCTGCAGGTCCTGCTCCCACTCCTCCAGGCCGCGCTTGTTCGCCAGTTTGCGCAACCGGTCGAGCTGTTGTGGCACCTTCTTGAGCACTCGTTTAAGGAAATCCTCGCTGAAGTACCAGTCGTACATCTCCAGATTCACGTCTTTTTGAACGACGGTATGGCCGGCGGCGCGAAGGACGGCGGTGAGCGAGGGCAAACTGAGATAGGGTTCGGAGGGATACCAATCGGGCGGAAAGATCAACATGACTTTGACCTTTCGCCCGCCGGATGCCTCTTCGGCTGTGCGCCGGTGTAGCTGTATCAATTCCTCGGAGGCCTGGGCCCCCTTGGAGTACTGCACACGCATGGGGAATGATCCCTCACCCAGAATGCTGCGTCATTCTAGGGTGCATGTGCGCTCCCGGTCAAGGCCTTTGATTTTCAGTGACTTGCGAAGAGAATGCAAACGAGATCGAGCTACAGCGCTGAGCCCTGTTGCCCCGGAAGCAGTTCCTCGTAATAGGCGTCCAGCAATCCAACTCTGGCCGGCTCCACCATTACGAATTGGCGGCGGTCGAAGGTCGTGGCCTGGTAGAGATAGTCGAGGCCGCCCGACCGGCCCAACTCCACATGGACTCTGGCCCCTGTGGGAGCCGTGAAGGTCTGTTCACGGCGGGCCACTCGATCTGGCAGGGCCAGCCAGACTGTTTGAGCCGATGCCTCGTGGTTTTCGTAGAGGGGCTCCGTGGACGACGGTGAGGCTGTCGCCGCCCTGCTTCGAAGCTGGGTTAAGAGTTCAGGCACAGAAGGCATCGCCTCTCCCCGCTCCTCCGGCGTTTCGTCCCAGGGCCAATAATGGCTATCCTGAACCTTTCCCTTGGCCAGCACATAGAGAGGCCCATCGTCCGAAAGCTCTTCGATCACGTTGTAGCGAAGCGGCAGCGGAGGTTTGGTCAAACTCAGCCCGCGCGCGGCCAGCGCCCGCTGGAAGGGAATCCGCCTTCCCAATTCGCGGGTCTTTTCAAACGCCATCAGCCGACCATCCGGGGCAAGGACGGCACAAAGCCGATCGAGCCTCGGCCCGAGTCCCGTACGTTGCTCAAAAGCCTGTTGGGCTCCTGCCTCGTGCGACCGCTCGAAGGTCGTCCAATCCCGGCTGGGCAGGCCAAGCTCCTGTTCGGCTTGCAGCAAGGCATGGATCGAGAGGATGCAATCGAAGGGTCCAGGGACTTCCGCCCGTTCGATATCCAGCGCCTCGAAACGAACGTTCGCCAGGCCCAAGGCCCTGGCCCGTTCCTGCGCAGCCGCGACCGAGGCGACCGATCGGTCCAGGCCCACGACCATCAGGTCCGGAAATAGCTTGGCGTAAAAGGTCGTCAACACCCCGACCCCGCAGCCGAAATCCAGAACCGTCCCCTGCGCAGGGCCTTCGGCGGCCAACAACGCAGCCAGGAGCGGACCGACCGTGGCGTAGAGTTCATACCGTTGACTGTAGAGGACCGGTAGGATGGAGGGAGCGGCGGTGAGATCGTAAAAGGCCGTTTCCAGATCCGCCTGCCCAGGGTTGGACTGTTTGGCTTCCACGGCCCGATGCAGCGCGGCCAGTTGATCGGGCGACAGAGCCTCAGCCTGCCACTGAAAGTAGGCCTGGTCGGACGCGCAATGTCGTAATCCCCACAAGGCCAGATGCTCGGTGAGGCTCGTTTGCAGGGATGGCAGATCCGGGACGGTCATGCTGGTTGGTGGCGTGTGGCTGGCAGCCGATGGCTGACGGTTGAAAACCGACGGTTTCTTCTAGGATGGTCGCTTCAGCATGATCGCATCTTCCTAGGTCACCGGCACCGGATGGGGGTGGCGAAGCTGGCCTGTACCCATAACC
>JBJTAZ010000299.1:0-2912 GCA_046091085.1 Nitrospiraceae bacterium | reverse complement strand
CCGGGCCGAGTTCAACTGCCGACGCCGCTGGTTCAACTCTTCTTCTACGGTGTGGGACGCTCCTCGCCGTTCCATATCTCTTAACCTTTCTCCACCCCCAGTCCTTGGGGCCGGATTCCGTTCTATTGATGCAGAATGGTGGAATATATACTAAAACCCTTCATTTTTCCAGCAAAATGGGCATTTTTAGCTGACGGGAGCAATAAAAACGCACGATGCGCACTGTGGATAGTAATCGCAAATGATTGATATTAAAGGGCCGGAATAGCTTTCGAATCGGCACGTAAAAATGAGGGGTTCCGGGCCGGTTGTTCCAGCAATCCTCATAAGACTATAATGCGTGCTCTCAAACTCAAAAAGGAGCCTAACCGATGGAAATGTATAAGCGAGAAGAAGGCAAGACCGACGTAAAAGACGATCCCAAAGCCCGCACCATATTAAAAGGAGCCTTTGAGAAGACCTCCCGCTGGCAGCCCGACTTTAAAGGGTTCACTGCGGACCTCATCGTCAACGTGAACGGAAAAGAAGTCCGGGGCAGCGTCACCGTGAAAGGACCGCGCGACGTCAGCGTCAGCCTGCCGGACCCGGAAATCCAGAAGTGGGCGGAAGGACAGATCGGCATGATCGCCGTCCACCGGGCCCCCCGCAACTTCGAGGAAGCGGACGGCAAGTACGCCCTCACCCTGGGCGAGGATCGCGACCACCCGCTCGGCCCCAAGCTGACCATCCACGGGGACGGGATGCACTCGTTCTATCGGGTCAAGGGCGACCGGATCACGCAGATCAACCGCCAGATGCCGCACATGGCCTTCACCATCAACGTGGAGGACAGTGCCCTGACCCAGGACAACAAGTTCCTCACCACCCGTTACACGGTCTATTACTACGCCCCGAAGGACGGCAAGCTCACCAACGTGGAGAGCTTCACCGACACCCACACCCGCATCGGATCGTCGGACCTGCCGGCCGGCCGCCGCATCATCTCCTACGAGAACAACGAAGTAGCGGTTCGCTCCCTCACCTTCGAAAACCACAAGATGCTGTAAGCATGGACCTTCGCAAACAGTTCCCACGCAGTCCAAGAGAAACGCTGGCCGGCTACGTCCACCTGCCCCGCATGCTGGACAAGTGCCGGGCGACCCTCGCCTCTACCCAGGGCGAGTATAAGTACCCCTGCCCGCTAGACCAGTGGCTTCTCGAATTCGCCGGCATCGAAGCCGACCAGTTCACCGCCACCGTCCGTGACGCCAAGGACGACAAGGCAGTGGCCGACTGGTTCAAGAAGACGGCGGAGCCGCACAGTGCCGATGAAATCGAACGCTGGAACCAGGCCTTCCTGAATTCCGAGCCCGATACGGACGAGAAGCGCGCCTACCACCGGGGGCTGGTCAACGCGATCGATCCGTCACGCACCGATATCACCACCTGGGTGGATATGCTGGATTTGGACGAAAAACGACCGGTGCCGAAACGAACGGCCAAAACGGGGGGATAAATGGAACTTGTGAAATGGATGGGCCTGCTGACTCTGGCTGTGATGATCAACTGGAACACCATCGCGACAGCAGAGGACCTGCCGCGCGAAGCGGTGCTGCCTCTGGCCAGGGCCAACAAGGCCGCGGCGGCCGCGGTCGAGAAGTGCAAACAGGACGGCTACAAGGTCAGCGCCTCCGTCGTGGACAAGGCCGGCGTGCTGCGGGCCTTCCAGCGGACGGACGGAGCCGGCCCCCACACGGTGGACAGCAGCAGGAAGAAGGCCTACACGGCGGCCAGCCTGGGCCGGACCACCAGCGAGCTGGGCGAACTCGTCGTCAAGATGCCTCACCTGCAATCACTGGGGAAAATGAACGAGCACATTATCATCCTGGGCGGTGGCCTGCCGATCCAGTTTGGCAACGAAGTCGTCGGCGGGATCGGCGTCGGCGGAGCGCCGGGCACTCAATTCGACGATGCCTGCGCGCAGGCTGGGTTAGATGCGATCGGGGCCACTCAGAAGGTACCGGCGGCCAAATAATATACTCGATCACGCACTATCAGTTCATTGGCAAGACGACGAACGTTTTCCGCAGACCCATCAAATGCACGTCGCTTCTATAGCCTCGCTCTCACCTCGCGGCCAAACGAAAGGCGAAATGCTTTCTTCATCGCGAAACGGCCTTGACAAGCGCATACAAGCCGGTGGTCTGCTCTAACTCGTCGTTGGGCGTGGCTTTTTTCGCCGCGCCTTCGGTGCCTCACTTGCGGCTTCCGGACCGCCCATGGCCCACGCGGACGCCTCAGTCTCTTCTGCGTAGTGTGAGGCGATTCGAAGACCGGGCTGGTCAGCTAGCTCGGCGAGCGTCCGCTCTCCCTTAATATGAGAAAAGACGTTGATGATGAGGTCGTGAGCTACCTGCCGAAGGCTCCACGGCTCAATTACAACCATCTTACTTTCCTCAGGATAGGCAAACGCTCTGGCCTTATAATTCGCGCCAAGCACCCGGAGCCGAAAATTCCGGCTGCCGGTATATGTCAAGCCGGACTGCTGCGCCCGCTCATAGATCGCCCCAAGATCATGACCGAGCCGCCTCAACTCTCTCACTGATGAACCGTGGTGCCTGAGATACGCCTTGAGGGTGAGTTCAATGCTGATTCCGAGGAGATGGCTTAGCACGTGGAGCGCGTTCGGGAATTTCTCGTTTACTGCGTCGGCCGCAGCTGCATACATACGCGCACCATCAATCAGGGTGCCTGCTGATAGGCCAGGCCTGTCAGTGCTCATCGAAGTCTCATAACGCCCAACACTGGATTATCTGGTTCCGATAAGACGCTGCGGACATTGAACCAGATACTGTCAGGCAGGAAAACAACCGCTGCATCAAGGCAACTCCCGGAGCGGCCGCCCATCGTCACCCCAGCCGTCACTTCAGCCC
>JBJTAZ010000298.1:0-4764 GCA_046091085.1 Nitrospiraceae bacterium | reverse complement strand
TTACCTCCGGCATGCCGCGCAAGCCGGGGATGAGCCGGGACGAGCTGCTGGCGATCAATGCGAAGATCGTCGGCAGCGTCGTACGCGAGCTGGTCCAGCGGTCGCCGGACATCATCCTGGTGCTCGTGACGAATCCCCTGGACGCCATGACCTACGTGGCGCACAAGATCAGCGGGTTGTCCAAACAGCGGGTGCTGGGCATGGCCGGCGTACTGGATTCGGCGCGGTTCCGTTCCTTCATCGCCGAGGCGTTGAACGTGCCACCCGGAGACGTTCAGGCGATGGTGCTCGGGGGGCACGGCGACACCATGGTGCCGCTGCTCAAGCACACGACGGTCAAGGGGAAGCCGATCGCCGAGTGCCTCCCGAAGGACCGGCTCGATGCCCTCGTCAAGCGCACGCAGGACGGCGGCGCCGAAATCGTGAACCTGCTGAAGACCGGCAGCGCGTTTTACGCCCCCTCTGCCTCCGCGGTGGACATGGTGGAAGCGATTCTGCAGGATCAGAAGCGGGTGCTGCCCTGCGCGGTCCGCTGCGACGGCGAGTATGGCATCAAGGGGCTGTTCGTCGGCGTGCCGGTCAAACTGGGCCGGGGCGGGGCCGAGGCCATCGTCGAGTACGATCTGGCGCCGGATGAGCGGGCGGCGCTGACCCGGTCGGCCAAGGCCGTGACGGAACTCTGCGAAGCGGTGGACCGGCTGCTCGCCGGCTAACCTCTCGGCTACGTAGTCTCCTGGGATTCGCCTTGACATTCCGCCTCAGGCTGCGGTAGAGACTGGTTCAGCAATCAACCTGAAGGGGGTGCGCAATGAAGTTTCTCGAAGATCCCTTCCAAACTCTGGGAGCCGGATTTGGGCTGGCCCTGCTGCTGGCGGTCGCGTTCTCGGCGATGACCGGCACGGCCGCTGATACAGATTGGTTCGGACTGGCGGTGCGCTGGGTGCATTTCCTGGCCGGCATCACCTGGATCGGACTGCTCTATTTCTTCAACCTGATCAACGCCGCGTTCTTGAAAAGCCTCGACGGGCCGACCAAGACCATCGTGATTCCCAAGCTCATGCCGGCGGCCCTGAACTGGTTCCGGCACGGGGCCACGGTGACGGTTCTGGCGGGAATCATCCTCTATTTTTACCTGTACTCGAAGGGCGGGACCGGTGCGATCGCCCTGGGTATCGGCGGCTTGCTCGGCATCATCATGATGGGCAATGTCCACGGGATCATCTGGCCGAATCAGAAGAAGATCATCGCCGCTGTGTCTCAGGCTGCCGCTGGCGGGCCTCCGCCGCCTCCAGAGATGGCCGCGTGGGGCCGCACCGCGTTGCTCGCTTCGCGGGTCAACTTTCTGCTCTCGATCCCCATGCTCTTCTTTATGGGGGCCGGCAGCCACTTGAAGTAGGTCCCAGTTTGGGAGGGGTGGCCTCGGGCCGCCCCTCCACGTCCTTCCTTCCTCAATCCAGGCTCAAAGCCCTATCCAACCTCCCCACGCATAGGGCGCATGCCCTAACCGATTGAGAATCAGGCCTATTCTGCTGCGTTTCTGCCGCTTTCGGCTTGACCTTAGGGGAGGCGGGCCTTATAGTACAGACTTCCGACCATTGGGGTCGGACTTATGCGATGATGCGGGGGGAGCGAGTGACGGTTTCCGGACCCAGACTCTTGGAAAAACTGGACGGCGCGCCGGCCGATATCGAGCCCTATCTCAAGGTTGGGGGCTACGAGGCTTGGCGGAGGGTCGTTACCTCCATGCAGCCGGACGATATCGTCGGCGAGCTCAAGAAGTCCGGGCTGCGCGGCAGGGGCGGCGCGGGATTTCCCACCGGGATCAAGTGGGACAAGGTATTGAATCACCGGGTCAAAGAACGGTATTTCGTCTGCAATGCGGGCGAACATGAGCCAGGCACGTTCAAGGATCGGTACCTGCTCAAGCATTACCCGCATCAGTTGCTGGAAGGTTGCCTGATCGCCGCCTATACGGTCAAGGCCAAGGCCGCCTTCATCTATCTCAACCACGAGTATCACGAGGAACAAGTCAATCTTCGCAAGGCGGTCGAGCAGGCGCGGGCCAAGGGGCTACTGGGCAAGAACGTGCTGGGGAGCGGACGGGACCTCGAGATCGAAATTTTCGAAGGGCACGGATCCTATGTGGCGGGCGAAGAGACGGCGATGTTGGAGTCCATGCAAGGCCGGCCGGCCATGCCGAGGCAGAAGCCGCCCTTCTATCCGACCGACTTCGGGCTCTACGGCAAACCCACGCTGGTCAACAACGTGGAGACGCTGTGCAACATCTCGCGGATCCTCCTGAAGGGCGCGGATTGGTTCACGCAGGTCGGGACGGAGAAGTGTCCCGGCACCATGCTCTTTTCGCTCAGCGGGGCCGTCAACAAACCGGGCGTCTATGAAATGCCGTTGGGTACCCCGTTGCGTACGTTGATCGAGGACTTCGGCGGCGGCGTGCCGGGCGGGCGGAAGGTCAAGGCCGTGTTCCCCGGCGGGCCGGCGTTTTCGATGGTGACCGCCGATCAGCTGGATTTGCCGATGGAGTTCGATGCGCTCAAGAAGGCCGGCACGGGACTGGGTTCGGCCGGCGTGATCGTGGTGGACGACGCGACCTGCATGGTCGCGCAGACGCTCAAGTTCTCCACCTTTTTCAAGAACGAGAGCTGCGGGCAATGTCCGCCCTGCCGGATGGGCACGCTCAACCTGGCCACGCTCATGACCAAGATCGAGCAGGGCGAAGGCACGCAGAAGGACATGGACAGTCTGTTGCAGCTCTGCGGGTTCGTCAAAGGGACCGGCTACTGTACTTTGGTGACGGGGGCGGCGGTGCTCGTACAGAGTGCGGTGCGCCTGTTTCGTGCGGAGTTCGATGCCCATATCGCACAGAAGCGTTGCCCGCTCCAGCCGGCGCGGACGGCGGTGGGCGCCGCGTCGTAAGAGGCGGCGGGTGTGACGCATGCCACGCGTGACCTTTCTTCATCCGGACGGAAAGAGCGGCGAGGTGCCGGCCAACCTCACGCTTCTGGAAGCGGCCGACGCGCTCGGGTTTCCGTTGAACCACGACTGCGGCGGCAACGCCTCCTGTACGACCTGCCGCGTGGAAGTGCAGGCGGGAAGCGAGCACCTCTCGGAGATCGACTTCGAAGAGCAGGACTTGCTGGACCGTGAAGCGCTCAGCGAACCCTGGCACAGACTGGGCTGCCAGGCGCGGGTCATGGGCGACGTGATCGTGCGGGTGCCGGAGAAGAAGTGGGAAGCGCCATCAGCCGATGGGCCGGCGGTGGCCAAGCAGGCCAGTCAGGCGTCTTGACAGGGGTGGGGGAACAGCGAACAATAACTTAACCGGGTCGTGGAGACTCGTCGAGACCGATAAGGAGGACAGCATGATTACGATTACCCAGACGGCGGAAGCCAAAATTCGAGAGTTGATGACCGAAGAAAAGGACGTGGTCGGCCTGCGCATTTACGTGAAGGGCGGCGGCTGCCACGGCTACCAATATGGGATGGCCTTCGAGTCCAAGATGGCCGACGACGACACGGTGATCGAAAAGGGCGACGTGAAGGTCATCATGGATTCGCAGAGCGCCCCGCTGCTCCAGGGAACGGAAGTGGACTATGTGGACAGCGTGCAGGGTTCGGGGTTTGCGATCAAGAACCCGCAGGCCAAGACCACCTGCGGGTGCGGCAGCTCATTCAGCGCGTAAGCACGGTTGTCGGTAGAAAAAAGAGAGGCCGGGATTGCGTTTGCCGAATGCAGTTCCGGCCCTTTCTTTTGTTCCAATTGATGACGGAGCGCGAAGGGCTTCTTGTATGGACCACACCAGCGTCACCCGCCGCTATCAATTTGCCGCGCAGCACCGGCTCCATTCGGAACGCTTTTCCGACGAGGAGAACCGCCGGGTCTTCGGCAAGTGCAACAATCCGAACGGCCATGGCCACAACTATGTGCTGTTCATCACGGTGCAGGGGCAGGTGGACCCACAGACCGGCCGCGCGGTCGATCTCGAAGCGCTGGACCGGCTCATGCAGGAGGCCGTCGTGTCTCGGTTCGATCACCGGGATTTGAACGGTGATCCGGCCTTCGCGGCGCGCACGACCACGGGCGAGAACCTTGTGCTGCTTGTCTGGGACTTGCTGGTCGACCGCCTGCCGGCCGGCCAGTTGGAAAAAGTCGGGCTGATCGAGACGCGGGACAACTATTTCGAATATGCCGGCCAGGACGCCGTGACGGTATCCAGCGGATCGCCGGTTTGGTAAAGGGAGCCTATGGCACGCAAGCAATCAGGCAGGCAGGCGAAGGTCGTGAAAGATGAAGAGCGGGAGGCCGAACTGCGGGCGGTGGTGAAGCGGATGCTGACCCTGTTAGGGGAGGACCCGTCGCGGAACGGGTTGGAAAAGACGCCGGAGCGGGTGGAAAAGGCGCTCCGGTTCATGACCCAGGGCTACAAGCAGAATCTCGATCATCTCCTCAACGGCGCGCTCTTCCCGCTCGAATACGACGAGATGGTGATCGTCTAGGACATCGACTTTTTCTCGATGTGCGAGCATCACATGCTGCCCTTTTTCGGCCGCTGCCATGTGGGCTACCTGCCGAGAAAGAAAGTCGTCGGCCTCAGCAAGATTCCACGGATCGTGGACATGTTCAGCCGGCGGCTGCAAGTGCAGGAGCGGCTCACCGTCCAGATCGCCGAGGCGATTCAAGAGAAACTGAAGCCGGAAGGGGTGGGCGTGGTGGTGGAAGCCCGCCACCTCTGCATGATGATGCGG
>JBJTAZ010000297.1:0-2528 GCA_046091085.1 Nitrospiraceae bacterium | reverse complement strand
GTGGTCGCATAAGTCATTAATAGATATTGAACGGCATGAGAATTTTTCAAAGCTTGAACGAACGCTCCAGGCAATGCAACAACTCACTGCTGCACGTGGCCTTGAGGTGACCGTCTTCATCCTTCCCACGAAAGGAGAGGTCTATCGGTGGATGCTGAATCAGCGGGTGCCTATGCCGGAAGACCAGGAGTCGTCTGGATTTGCTCGCGCGGTACTGAAAGCCTGTGAGCGGGCAAAACTGCGCTGCTTGGATGCAAAGCCGTATTTGTATGGAGAAGCCGATCGGCTATTCCAGGCAACTGGATCATTGCTCTGGTGGCGCGATGACACGCATATGGGGGAGCTCGGGCATGAAGCTATGGCGGCCTTGATTGCGCGGGATGTACTTCATCAGGAATATTTTCGTGAAATGTGAGGTCATCGGTCAGCTCGGCAGTTTACAAAGCATCGGATTGGTCCCGGTGAAATATGACCGCAACAGTCTGAGCCGCAGCTTGTGGTTCAGTGGGTCGTGCCGGAGCGCTTGCCGGAGTGCCAGACGCCCTTCGGCTCGTTGGCCCAATTGTAAATGAAATTTGCCCAGGTCCCCGTAGTAATGGGCCCAGTCACGGGCGAGGGCCGCAGTCAGACTGGCGTCCTGGGCGCAGGCAGGGGCATGTTTGTCGAGAAATCGCCGCCGCCCCGTCAAGGCCCGCTCTGAGGGAATGTCCCGTGACACGTTGCGGGCATAGAGCCGGTGGCGGTACAGTGGGCGCGCCAGATGGAGAAGGGGAAAGCGCCGATAGAGCCGAATCGCCAGGTCGATGTCTTCCCAGACCGCCAAGGAGGCGTCGTAGCCGCCGACGGCTTCGAAACAGGTTTTGCGGATGAGAGAGCCGGAGGTCGCGGTATCATGTCCTCCACGGAGGAGTTGTGTAATGCTGAGGGACTGTTTCATGGCGGCGTCGTATTCCAGAACCTCGCCGGATTCGCCGACCTGATACCCGTCGCAGTGAACGAGTGCCGCTTCCGGCGAGGCGGAGAGGCAGGTAAGGGTCTCGGTCAGGAACGTGGGCTCCCACAGATCGTCTTGGTCCAGGAATGCGAGATAGAGGCCGCCGGCGAGGCGTGCGCCGTCGTTGCGCGCGGCTGCCTGTCCGCCGTTCTCCGGCCGTGTGAAGTACCGGACTTGCGGAAATTGCAGGACCAGCCTGGCCGTCTCGTCGGTCGAGGCATCGTCCACCACGATGAGTTCCAAGTCCCGGCAAGTTTGGGCCAGGATGCTACCGATGGCCTGATCCAGATAGCGGGAGGCACCGTTATATGCAGGGATCACCACACTGACGAGGGGCATGCTTCACCGCAAGACGATGGCCAAAATGAACAAGCCTATCATAGCAGATGAGGCGTCGATGCGGCAGAGGAATTGGTGAATTTCTGCGCAAGCATCGCCGGTGTAGCAGCGACCAGGGCAAGACAGAGTTGGAGATTGAGCGATGACCTTTGACCATGTGCATCCGGACCATCATGGCCCCAATACCGTCCACATGACCCGGCTCCACGTGGCCAAGCTCATCCTGGAGGCTGGACACAAACGGGTGCTGGATATCCCTTGCGGGACCGGCGCGTTGACCCAATTGCTGCTGGAGGGGGGGCGGGACGTCGTCTCGGCTGACTTATGCCCGGAAGGATTTGTCGTCTCCGGCCGCACCGCCGTTCAAGTAGATCTGAACTGCGCCTTGCCGTTCGAATCAGGTACCTTCGACGCGATCGCCTGCGTCGAAGGTATCGAGCATATCGAAAACCCCCACTTGCTGGCCCGGGAGGCTAACCGGATGCTCCGCAAGGGGGGCATGCTGTACGTGACGACGCCCAATGTCTTGTCCATCCGGTCGCGGCTCAGCTATCTGTTGCGGGGCTATCCGGAGCAATTCCATTACATGGTCGAAATGGATCCGGCCACCGGCGAGCCGCAGCCGATCGCGCACATCAACCCGGTCGGCTTTTTGGAATTGCGGTATGTCCTGAGCCGCTGGGGGTTCCGGGTTGACGTGATTCAGACCAACCGGGAGGTGAGGAAGAGTTCGTGGTTGTATCGGGCGATCCGGTTGCTGCTGCAGACGAAGGGACGACGGTCTGCCGCAAGCCATCCGGCTGTCGCGTCCGTGCGACAGGCCCTTCTCTCCGACGCGGTGCTGTTCGGCGAGGGATTGATCCTTGGGGCGAGCAAAGTGACAGATGTTCCCGGAGCCCCGGGCACATGACGGACGGACAGTCTCTTCCTGGTTGCCTCAGTGCCGACGCAGGCATAGCTGTATGAAGGTGGTGATCGCCGCGTGGCATCTCAAGGACTTCAATGTCGGCATCGGGCGGTACAGCCGATCTTTGATCGAGGCCATTGGACGGGTGGATACCGAGAACCAATATGACATTCTGATGCCGGACGATACCTGCCGATTTGCGCCGCATCCCAACGTGCGGCATCGGGTGATTCGGGTCCCAGTTTTTAAACGCCGCCTGTGGGAACAGGTTGCGCCCTGCCTGGTGGG
>JBJTAZ010000296.1:0-4156 GCA_046091085.1 Nitrospiraceae bacterium | reverse complement strand
CGCATCTAATCTTGACTCGATCCACGCCAGATTCCACGACGCCCTTGGCACGATCTTCGTCGATTTCTTCATTGGCCTTCACGATGATCTCGCCGGTCACCGGGTCGCGAATGTCTTCGGCGGCCAGCCGGCCCAGTATCCGATCCTCGATGGGCTGAATGACTTCGCCGCCCTCGACCAGCGCGCTCACGACGATACCGTCTGTCGTCCCGCAATCAACCTCGCTGATGATCACGTCCTGCGAAATATCAACGAGCCGGCGGGTCAGATAGCCGGAGTTGGCGGTCTTCAAAGCGGTATCGGCCAGACCCTTGCGGGCGCCGTGCGTGGAGATGAAGTATTGCAGCACGGTCAGGCCTTCGCGGAAATTGGCCGTGATTGGAGTTTCGATGATCTCGCCGGATGGCTTCGCCATCAACCCGCGCATCCCGCCCAACTGACGGATCTGCAGCGAGCTGCCGCGGGCCCCGGAGTCCGCCATCATAAAGATGGGATTGAAAGTGGCCGGCGACTGGGAGTCGGTTCCAGCCCCCAGCTCCTTCATCATCTCGCCCGCGACCTGCTCGGTCACGTGGGCCCAAATGTCGATGACCTTGTTGTAGCGTTCACCGTTGGTGATGAGGCCTTCTCCATACTGCTTTTCGATCTCGTTGACTTCCTTTTGCGCCTTGGAGATCAGCTCTTCCTTTTTCGTCGGAATGTGCATGTTGTCGATGCAGATCGAGACACCGGCCTTGGTCGCATAGGTAAACCCGATGTCCTTGATTTTATCCAGGATGATCACAGTCTCGCGGTGGCCAGCCTGCCGGTAGACCGTATCGATGAGCTTGGTCATCTCCTTTTTGGTCATCAGCTGGTTCGCGTGCGAAAAGGGAATTGACGCCGGCAGGATTTCCCCCATCAATACCCGCCCCACGGTCGTGTCCACCATCACCCCATTGATCCGCGCCTTGATCTTCGCGTGCTCTTCAACGGCGCGGGCATCGTAGGCCATACGGACTTCTTCTGGCGAACCAAATATCTTCCCCTCTCCCTTGGCTCCGACTCGCTCTTTGGTCAGCCAGTAGCACCCCAGCACCATATCCTGTGAAGGCACGGCGATCGGCTTGCCGTTTGCAGGTGAGAGGATGTTATTGATCGACATCATCAGGACCCGGCACTCGACCTGCGCCTCGACCGAGAGCGGCACATGGACCGCCATCTGGTCGCCGTCGAAGTCCGCATTGAAGGCCGCGCAGACCAACGGATGCAGACGGATCGCCTTCCCTTCCACCAATACAGGGTCAAACGCCTGGATGCCGAGCCGGTGAAGCGTCGGGGCCCGGTTCAGCATGACTGGATGTTCCCGGATGACTTCATCCAGCACGTCCCAAACTTCCGGTCGCTCCTTCTCGACCAGACGCTTCGCACTCTTGATGGTCGTGGCGGCACCCCGCTCCTCCAGCTTGTGGAAGATGAACGGCTTAAACAATTCGAGTGCCATCTTCTTGGGCAAACCGCACTGATTGAGCCGCAGCTCAGGACCAACCACGATGACCGAGCGGCCCGAATAGTCCACGCGCTTCCCGAGCAAGTTCTGGCGGAACCGGCCTTGTTTGCCCTTGAGCATATCGCTCAGCGACTTGAGCGGACGCTTGTTGGGCCCGCGGATCGCCCGCCCTCGGCGGCCGTTGTCGAATAAGGCATCCACCGCTTCCTGGAGCATCCGCATCTCGTTGCGGATGATCACGCCAGGGGCCTTAAGCTCGATCAGCCGCTTGAGCCGGTTATTCCGGTTGATGACCCGTCGATACAGGTCGTTGAGGTCCGAGGTCGCAAACCGACCTCCGTCCAACGGCACGAGAGGACGCAGCTCTGGCGGAAGAACCGGAATCACGTCCATCACCATCCACTCGGGCTTGTTCCCAGATTTGCGGAATGCCTCGAGGACCTTCAACCGCTTAGCGTGCTTCTTTTTGTTGGCAGCCGACTTGGCGTCCTTGGATTTGCCTTGCAGCTCGTCCCACAACCCGTTGATGTCGACTTTCCGCAGGAGTTCACGGATCGACTCGGCACCAATCCCGGCCTTGAACGCATGAAGGCCATACTCGTCCTGACACTCGCGGAGCTTCTCGTCTGTCAGCAGCTCCTTTTCCTTGAGCGGCGTCTCCCCCGGATCCACGACCACGTAACTTTCAAAGTAGAGAATCTTTTCCAAGTGCTTGAGGCTCATGTCCAGAAGAGTCCCGATGCGGCTGGGCACGCCTTTTAGAAACCAAATGTGCGCCACCGGCGCGGCCAACTCGATGTGTCCCATGCGCTCGCGCCGCACCTTGGACTGAATGACCTCGACCCCGCACTTGTCGCAGACGATCCCGCGGTGCTTCATCCGCTTGTACTTGCCGCAGTTACATTCCCAATCCTTGATGGGTCAGAAGATTTTGGCGCAAAAGAGTCCATCCTTCTCCGGCTTGAAAGACCGATAGTTGATCGTTTCCGGCTTCTTCACCTCACCGTACGACCACGAACGAATCTTATCCGGAGAAGCAACGCGTATCCGCATCGCATCGAACGAAACAGCATCACGCGGTTTTTCGAACAGTGTGTAGATGCCTTCCAAGGTTGGTCCCTCCTTAGTCTTTAGCCTTGATCAATTCGACATCCAGGCCAAGACTCTGCAGCTCCTTGACCAGCACATTGAAGGATTCCGGCAGTCCCGGTTCGAGGAAGTTTTCGCCCTTGACGATCGCTTCGTAAATCCGAGACCGGCCCGGCACGTCGTCGGACTTCACGGTCAGAAATTCCTGCAAGGTGGACGCGGCTCCGTAGGCTTGCAGCGCCCAGACCTCCATCTCGCCCAACCGCTGCCCGCCGAATTGCGCCTTCCCGCCCAACGGCTGCTGGGTAACCAGCGAATAGGGCCCGATGGAGCGTGCGTGGATCTTGTCGTCCACCAGGTGGTGCAGCTTCAACATATACATGTACCCGACCGTCACCGGGCTCCCGAATGGCTCCCCACTTCGGCCGTCGTAGACCGTGAACTGGCCGCTCGTGGACATTTTGGCCTTCTTCAACAGCTCTTTGATTTCCCTTTCGGCCGCGCCATCAAACACCGGGCTGGAGACGTAAATCCCCAGAGCCTTGGCCGCCATCCCCAGATGCGCCTCGAGAATCTGGCCCACGTTCATACGCGACGGCACGCCCAGCGGGTTGAGCACAATTTCGACCGGGGTTCCATCCGGGAGGTAGGGCATGTCCTCTTCCGGCAGAATACGTGAGACCACACCTTTGTTCCCATGGCGGCCGGCCATCTTGTCGCCGACCGACACCTTACGCTTCATGGCAATATAGACTTTGACCAGCTTGATGACGCCGGGCGGCAACTCGTCGCCCCGCTTGAGGCGACCAACTTTCTCGTCGTAGAGCGTTTGAAGGATCTCGCTCTGATCCTTGGCCATCCGCTCGATCTCCTCCAGTTCCTTCTGCTCGTCCGGATCGCTGAGGATGATATGGCGAACGTTGTCGTCCGAGAGCTTTTTGAGGATCTCGGCGGTGAGCTTGCCCTTTTTCTTGAGGACCACATCGCCGCTGTCCGGGTCCATCAGGTCACGCCCGACAACCTTGCCCAGGAGCAGTTTGCGAATCTTTTTATGCTTCTCTTCCTCGATGATCCGCAGTTCGTCCTGATGATCCCGCTGCAGCTTCAACACATCCTCGCTTTCGATGCTCTTGGACCGCTCGTCCTTGTCGAGCCCCTTGCGCGAGAAAATCTTCACGTCCACAACGATGCCTTCAACACCCGGCGGGACCTGCAGCGAGGTATCCTTGACGTCTCCGGCCTTTTCGCCGAAGATCGCCCGCAGCAACTTTTCTTCCGGCGTCAACTGGGTTTCGCCCTTTGGCGTCACCTTCCCCACCAGAATGTCGCCGGGCTTGACCTCCGCTCCAATGCGGATGATCCCGCTCTCGTCCAAATTCCGGAGGGCTTCCTCGCCGATGTTCGGAATGTCGCGGGTGATATCCTCTTTGCCAAGTTTCGTGTCCCGAGCCTCGACTTCGAACTCCTCGATGTGGATCGACGTGAAGGCATCTTCCCGCACCAACTTCTCGCTGAGCAGGATGGCGTCCTCGAAATTAAACCCGCCCCAGGGCATGAAGGCTACCAGGACATTCCGAC
>JBJTAZ010000295.1:0-6138 GCA_046091085.1 Nitrospiraceae bacterium | reverse complement strand
CGGCCTGCGTGACGATCTCGCCGGCGATCGTGAGCCCGAACCGCCTCGCGAAGTAGGGCCAGGCCGGATGATGCACGATGATCCGGCGATCGGGCGTCTGCCGAAACCGTTCCATCAACTCGGATTGGAGCTGGTCGAGCCTGGCGACATACGCGACTTCGTTGCGCCGGTACTCGTCTGCATGGGCTGGGTCGGCTTGCCGCAAGGCGTCGGCAATGTGCCGGATCATGACCTTGGCCTGTTCCGGATCCAGCCAGACATGAGGGTTTCCGAGCGGATGCCGATCGTCATGGACGCGCGTGGATGCCGCATGACCATCGTCCCCTTGAATCAACTCGATCCCCTCCGACGTCGTCACCACCGGCAGGCCGGCGTTGCCGGAATTCTTCACAAGCGATGCCACCCACACCTCCAGCCCGATGCCGACCTGGAAGAACAGGCGCGCATGGCGCAACGCGACCAAGTCGCTCGGCTTCGGCGAATAGCTGTGTTCGCTCTCGAGACCGGAAATCAACGACAGGACCCGGACGCGAGCACCCCCGACCTGCTCCGCCCAGTCCTTCAGGACCGGAATGCTCACGACGACCGGCAGCGGGTCCGAGGCCCACGCCATCGCCACGGGCCACAACAGGAGGCAGACCATGAGCATCGGGGCGGGGTTCGTAATTGCAAACGGTTTGCGCATAGGCGGGACCGTAGCATCGCCTCCCGAGGAAAGTCAAACGCTCCTCGACACTCGCTTGACCCCTCAGCCGACTTCGGTTAGCCTGCGCGCATGCACCTAACTCGCGAGCAGACCCAGCCGTGACCGCCGCATGAAAGTCGTCGGCCTCATGTCCGGCACGTCCGGCGACGGAGTGGACGCCGCGTTGGTGGACATCCGCGGCTCAGGGCTCAACCTCCGTGTCACACCGCTGGCATTTGCGCCGACGCCCTATCCGGCGGCCTTGCAGCGGCGGGTCCTGGCCCTCGGTGCCGGCGGGTCCGTCGCCGAGGTCTGCCACCTGAATGCCGTGCTGGGGGAATGGTTCGCCAAAGCGGCGCTTCGCGTCATCAAGAAAGCCGGGCTGTCTCCCGTTGCAGTCGCGCTCATTGGATCCCACGGACAGACTGTGCAGCATCTGCCGCAAGGCCTCCGTGAACCGGGGATCGGCTCCATCCGCTCGACGCTGCAAATCGCCGAACCGGCGGTGATCGCCGAACGAACCGGCATTACGACGGTGGCCGATTTTCGGCCTCGCGACGTCGCGGCCGGCGGGCAGGGCGCCCCGCTCACCCCCTACGTCCACTATCTCCTGTTCCGGCACCCGACGCAGTCGCGGCTGATCGTCAACTTGGGGGGCATCGGCAACGTCACTTATTTACCGGCCGGCCGCAGCCTGTCCTCCGTGCAGGCGTTCGATACGGGACCGGGCAACATGGTGCTGGACGGACTGGTCCATCGGCTGACCGGCGGCCGGCAACGCATGGACCTGGGCGGCCGGCGCGCGGCCAACGGCACGGTGGATACCGGACTCCTGGCGGAACTGTTGGCCCATCCGTTTTTGCGCCAACGGCCACCCAAGTCCACTGGGCGGGAAGCCTTCGGCGAACCGTTCGTCGAGCAGGTGCTGACCGCCATGCGGACACGCCGCCTGCGCGCGAACGATGTCCTCGCGACCGGGTCGTTGTTCACCGCCATCACCGTGAGCAGTTCGCGACGATGGCTCGGCGGGCGGGCGGCGGTGGACGAAGTGATCGTTGCCGGCGGGGGCACTCGCAACCGACCGTTGATGCGCGACCTGGCGGCGTCGTTCGAGCCGATCCCGGTGCGCACCCTGGATGAGATCGGCTGGGACAGCAAAGCGTTCGAGGCTCTGGCCTTCGCCATTCTGGCCTACCAGACGTGGCAGGGCGTCTGTGCGAATGTCCCGGCTGTCACCGGCGCGTCACATCCCGTGCTCCTGGGCGCCATTGTGCCGGGGAAGCCGGGCCGGCGATCGTTGCTCCGCCACATCGGCGGGAGAAGCTGAGGCCTCGTGGCCGATCCGCTGACGCTGGGCCTGGCGGGAGGCGCGCTGCTCATCATGGCTGGGCTCTGGTTCCTGATCAAGAGGGGACAGGGGCAGGACAAAAAGGGACGCGGCCCGGCGACGGATCAGACTTCACTCCTTCCACCGGGTCTCACGCTTACCCAGCAGCCACTGCTTTCGGAAACCGAAGCCGCCTTCTATAACCTGTTGCGCATGGCCGTGCAGGATCGGTTTCTCGTCTTTGCCCAGGTGCCGGTTTGGTGTCTGGTGGACATTCACGCGCAAGACCGCCAGGCACGAGCCGCGTTCCTGAATCAGGTGGCGTTCAAGCGTGTGGACTTCGCGTTGGTGCATCCGGGAACCCGGTCGGTCGTCAAGGTCGTCGAGCTGCGCGAGGCTTCCCCGTCTTCGCCGCAACGGCAGGCGCGGGACCGGCTGCTGGATGCTGTCTGCGGACAAGCCGGCATCGAGGTAATCAGGCTGGATGGGCAGGCGGCCTACACGATGCCCGTGCTGGCCGCGCACGTAGGACTCGCGCCGGAGGACTGATCGCCGCTCAGGGAATTTTCCTGGTCAAATCTTTTCGCTCCCCGCCCCGCAGCACCGTGACGGTCGTGATATCCCCCGGCTTCAAATTCCCTAGGCGGTCCCGGATCACCGTCGTGCTGGAGCCGTCGCTTACGATCGGCACCCCCTGCACCTCGAGCACGACATCGCCGCCCATCAGGAGGGGTTGCCCGTCGATCACCGCCGGAATCGAACCGGGACGCAGCCCGATATCTGCGGCCGGCGATCGGGCCGAGATGCGCTGGACCAGCAGCCCGGCCGGCTGCGGGAGGTTGAACGCCCGGGCCAGGTCGCCGGAGAGCAGAAAGCCCTCGACCCCGCTCCAGTAGGGATTTTTTTCCAACAAGAGCCGGCGCGCCACCGACGAGGTCACGACGAACCCCAGGCCTTCGAAGCCGCCGGACTTGGAGATGATGTGGCTGACGATGCCGATGACCTCGCCCGCCATGTTGAACATGGGGCCGCCCGAATTGCCCTGGTTGATCGCCGCATCGGTCTGGAAAAACTCCGCCTGGGCGAGGCCCCCGAACATGGTTTTGGGTTTGTGCCGTGCGCTGATATGACCCACCGTCAGCGTGTGGCCCAGCCCCAAGGGCGCGCCCACGACGAACACCTGGTCGCCCACTTCGGCGGCATCGGAGTTGCCGAGCTTGGCCACCTCGCTGTTCGGCGGTACCCGTTCCACCTGGAGCAGGGCGACATCGGCGGAGGGATCGGAGGTCACGACCTTGGCTTTCACCACCTCGCCGGTTTGGAAATGCGCCGTCACTTCGTCGGCCGTCTGGACCAGATGGGCCGCGGTCATGACCTTGCCGTCCGCGGAGATCAACACCCCCGAGCCCATTCCCGCTTGGGTGGTGGGTTTCTGCTCGGGTCCGCCCACGGTTTCCTTGCGGTTGGTCTGGATCACGATGACCGACCCGTCCACCTCTTTGAACACCTGGCTGAGCGTATCGGCCTCGGCAGAGCCCCAGGGCCAACAGGTGAGGGCGAGGGCGAACGGCAGGAACCAGCGTACCGTCATGTATGCCTCCAAGAAGGTCGTGGCCGGAGACCGGTCAGGCGGAGCGGCTCCGCTGCCACGCCGTGATGGCCTCGATGGTGTGGCGATACCCGATGTCCACGATCCGGTCGATCGACTTCCAGTCGAAGATACTGATGCCTTCGGTCGGGATATGGAGATAGAGGTCCGCTTGCTGCTTGATCGTATCGATCTTCGACAGGGTGTTCAGCATCGTCGCGCGGATCAGGATGTTAAAGATGTTGGGCACCGCCACGCGGACGGCGAAGGGATTCAGCCGGGCCCAGAGCAGCTCCCATCCCGAGAAGTACGCCTTGGCGCCGGCGGTCGTCGTCAATTCCGTTCGGGCGCAGACATCCACCGCGATCACGGACCCTTGCACCAGCTGTCCCATCACGTCGGCCGGCAGATTATTGAGAATCCCGCCGTCGACCAGCAGGTCCCCGTTCGGCAGAACCACGGGCGGGATGGCGCCGGGAACCGCGACGCTGGCCCTCGTCCAGAGCCACAAGGGCCCCTCCTGATGGACCACCATGGCCGCGCGCGTGAGGTTGGCCGACACGCAAAAGTATTTGATCCAGAGGTCTTCGATTTGGGTGCGGCCGAACATCATCCTGAGCATCTTGGTGAGTTTGCGGCCGGTGATCATCGCCACGATCGGAAGGGTCTTGTCCCGGTGCGGGGCCAGTCCGACGAAGCCCTTGCGGTTCAACTCGATCAGCGCGTCGACGGAGTGGCCCATGGCATACTGGCCGGCGATGATCGCCCCCAGGCTGGTGCCGCCGATGACATCGATGGGCAAGCCGCACTCCTTGATGGCCCGGATCGCGCCGATATGGGCGAACCCTCTGGCGCCCCCGCCGCTCAGGACCAAACTCACCGAGTTCCCGGTCAGGATCCTGGCCAAGCGCTCGTAGTCCGCCTGCCGCTCGGTCCGCACGTGGTGATGCGCGGACACCTGGCAGGCTTTGAGCCATTGGCTCGTGCCTTCCGGCGCCTTCACGTCTTCCTGATAGAGCAGCACCAGTTCTTTCCTGGCGCTGGCGCCGGCGCCGCCGGTTTCCCCCGCCCGCATCAACGTTTCGATCACGCCGGGCGACGAATAGGCGCCCGCCGTATGGACGAGGAGGATCAGGTCGGCCTGCCGCAGACACCGTTTGGTCCAGGGGGACGGAGTCGAGTCGCATTCCAGAAGCAGATATCGGTACTGCGCCTCCTGGTCGTTCAGCCAATCCACGATCCGGCTATTGCCCAGGCTGTTCATCGGCACCTGGGAGGTGCCGGTCCCCAGGTGCCGGTCCAGCCGACTGCTGTCCACATGCAGCACCGAGCCGCCGCACGTCCCCAGCGCCGAGACCAGACGTTCGGCGAAACGGGCATGCGGGACGGCCTGGTGGCCGGACACCACCGCGATCGTGGCGATAGGGGTCGTCTTCGTTCGCGACGCATCCGATCGTTGCAGACGCCGGGCCAGCGTGCGGGACAGTTCGACGGCGGCCTGCGGGTACGCGTGAAGCAAGTGGTCGAACGCCGCCTTGGGAAGCCGGATCAGCTCCGAATCGCGCACGGCGCGCACCGTGGCCGAGCGCGGGGCGTCCGTCAACAGCGCCATTTCTCCGACGCAGGTCCCGCGCCCGATGGGCCGTACCGTCGGTTCTCCTCCGTCTTCGGCCTGGATGATGGCCTCGAGCCGACCGTTCACCACGGTATAGAGGCAATCGGCCGGATCGCCCTGTCGAAACAGAATGTCTCCGCCGGACAGGCGCAACCAGCCGGAATTCTCCATGACCTGATCGATGGCCGACTGGTCGATCCCCCGGAATAAGTCCATCGAGGCGAGGTATCGGCTGGACTGTCGGCTGATCGCCAACCGCTCCAGATGTTCCTTGATGTCGGGATGCTGCGCCAGAAACCGATCGAACCCCGCTTTGGTGAGCCGCAGCAACTCCGACGGATGGCTGGCGCGGACGGTCGCCGAGCGGGGCTGGCCGGCCAGCAGGGCGATCTCACCGAGGCAACCGCCTGAGGCAACCTGCCCCAACACCTGCTCGAAGCCGTCGGCCCGCTCGAAGACCACTTGCAGACCCCCGTTCACCACAAGATACAGGCTGTCGGCTGGGTCGCCACGGCGGAACAGGATCTCTCCGGATGCCAACCGAACGGATTCCATCTCCTGTTCCAACTTGCACAGCGTGGACGGATCCAACCCATGAAACAGCTCGACGGATGCCAACAAGGCACTGGCTGGATCGCGCGTGGGCTGAGGGTCCACAGACTGCATCGCCGACCTTCCGATGAGTGGCAACCGATCCGCCGGCTCCATCAAGGGCCAGCATCCGGAATAGATCACGTCAGCCGAGCTTACTGACTTCCGTGGAACGGGTCAACGGGAGAACGGGGGAAGGGGCACAGGGGAGGGCAGCAAGGCGGTTCGAAGCCCTGCAAGCGGACTCGTTCACAGCCGTCCTTCGTCCAGCTCGATCGCCTCCACCCAGGTGGTGACCGGAGGCAACGATTCGACGGGCTGCTGTCGCTTGG
>JBJTAZ010000294.1:0-4398 GCA_046091085.1 Nitrospiraceae bacterium | reverse complement strand
GCCCCGGGTGGGAGAGGCAGGCATGGGCTGCATAGGACCGCAACTCCATCAATTGCTGCTGGGAGGCGCAGAGGGTAGCGATCGGCCCGTATTTCCGGACCAGCCCGTCGATCACCCCCTCTTTCAGCGCCGATCGGCCGTTGTTCGTCGGCCCGCTATCCACGTGGATGAGCGTGTTGCGCCCCCGATCCGCGATCAGGTAGCAATTACGGGGCATCTCCAAGTCACAGGGGTCTTCCCCAAAAAAAGGCACGGAGACAACGGCGGCCCCCTCAAAATTCCAGACTTCTCCATGTGCCAGTTCGATCACCTGGGTAAAGCCCAGCTCCCGCAGCAACGCCAGATAATCGAAATATAGGGTCCGGCGGGTCCGCCGGCTGGGAATGACGATCGGGATGTCTTTGGGAAGGTGCAGGAGGGTGCGCGGGTCCACATGGTCGTCATGATCATGCGAGAGAAAGACCGCGGCGGGCCGAGGCAGCAGCGAGGTCCAGAGGGAGGGAACCGGGGATTCGGCGAACCAGGGCATCAACCAGGGATCGAAGAGCAGGAACTTCTCTTGCGTCCGATAGAGCAGGGCCGCATGGCCCAGATGGACCAAGTCCTGGTCGCCCGTGGCCGCCAGCCATTGGTCCCGAACCGTCGCCTTATCCGTTACCGCGAGACAGTCCTGAGCCTTGAGCGCATCGAGCACCCGCGTCAAATGCCGTTCCGCTTCGCGTCCGGACGCGGTCACGACAGTTTTGACTTCGGCCACCCGATAGGTGCCGTCCAGAAACCCCAAGAGTTTGCCGACCGCCGGAGCAATGGGCCGGTCGAACGGGATCGGCATGGCTTGCCGCTTCACGGCATTGAAGATGCGCAAGCCCGTGTAGGTCATGGTGGCCGACTTGGTCGGGTCCAGAGGAAATTCCCACTGGAAGGTCCCGTCTGGCCTGCGCCCGCAGCGGATGTGGGCACTCAGATGCGGACGCGACGCGACCAGCTCCGCATAAGCATCCTCCAGTCTCGCTCGCAACGCGGGATCATCCAGCGGAGCCCGGCGGGAGAACACGTCGCTGATGGCCGTCTCGATCGAGCTCAGCAGCAAGCTGTGGGCCTCCTGCAAACTGGCGACGACCTCGGGGGCCACCCCGCCGATAAAGGGGAACGGTCCCGGAGGCTCCGAACTTTCCAGTTGAATCCAGGCCCAGGGCACCAACCCGACATACTGGTCGCTGCGCAGACTGCTCCAGAGGTTGCTCATCGCTCCACTTCACTCAATTGGCGACACACCACGCTGGCTGATCGTCGGCTCATACAGGATTTGGACCGTATTCCCATCCGGGTCGGCGATATAACAGGAATAACTTCCATCGCGATGACGCCGCGGGCGGTGGACAATCGGGATGCCCTCCTGCTCCATTCGCTGGAAGAGACGATCCACTGTCTCCGGACTGTCCACCACGATGCCGAGATGATCCAGGAGTTGACCCTGCGGCGCCTGATACATGGCCAGCTCCGCCGGCGGAATCTGATGCAGAGCCAGATTATCGCACCCGGAGCTCAAATAGAGATTGTCTGGGTCCGGCGCCCACACAACGGCCATCCCAAAGAGTCCCTCGTAGAAGGACTGGGAGCGAGCCAAGTCCTTGACCCGCAAGGCCAAATGCCAGAGTCCCTTAATACCCGACACCGCCATCTCCAACCCTCAACCGTGCATACCGAGGCCAATAGTAGGCGTGGGGCACGAGCAGGTCAATCTGAAATTTACCGTGGAGCGGCCCAGGCACCAGGATGCGGCCCTCTGTTCGCTTGTCGATTCAGCGCAGAGGCTGTGGTACCATCGGACGCATTCTTGAAACCCGCTTACAAGAGGAGCGTCATGTCATCAACGAATCGCGCAGTCGGCTTGGCTGTTCTTGCACTCATGATCGGCTTGGGACGCCTGGCATCGGCCGAACCGCCGTCTGCGACTCCACCGCTGAACGACGCAAGCAAGAGCGCCGCCATCGTCGGCAAGGACGGAGCCCCCATGGTCCTCGTGCCCGCAGGCCAATTCCCCATGGGCGTCCCGAAAGGCGACCGGGACGGAGGGCGTGACGAGTACCCGCGCCACGACGTCATGCTCGACGCCTACTACATCGACAAGTTCGAAGTGACCAACGGACGGTACCTGGAATTCATCAAGGCCACGGGCCATCGTCCCCCCCAACATCCCAAAGACCCCAAACGGAATGTCTGGCAAGGCGCGCTGATGCCGGAAACGGCCGGCGACCGGCCGGTGGTCAACGTGGACTGGCACGACGCGCAGGCCTATTGTAAGTGGGCCGACAAACGCCTCCCGACCGAAGCCGAATGGGAGAAGGCGGCGAAGGGCACCGAGGATCGGCGCTTCCCCTGGGGCACCGTGGAGCCGACGGCGAAGCATCTCAACTTCAACCAGCAATGGATCGGCGAGAAAACGCTGATGCCCGTCGGCAGCTACGAAGCCGGCAAGAGCCCTTACGGCGCCTACGACATGGCAGGGAACGTCTGGGAATGGGTCGCCGATTGGTATGACCCGCACTATTACGAGAAAAGTCCCCAGAATAACCCCCAAGGGCCCGAGTCGGGCACCGACAAAGTGCTGCGCAGCTCCGGGTGGCAAGTCGAGACCCCGCTGGTCCGCATCTTCACCCGCGTCAAGAGCCATCCCTCCATCCGCAACGAGTCCACGGGCTTCCGCTGCGCCATGAGTGTGCCACAGAGGCCATGAGCGGATTCGCCGGCCTGACGGTGGCGGCATTTGAATCCCGGATGGCCGACGACATGGCCCGCCTCATCACACGTTATGGCGGACATCCCGTGGTGGCGCCGGCGATGCGAGAGCTGCCCCTCGAGAATAATGCCGAGGCGCTCGCCTTCGGTGGCCGGCTCCTGGCGGGAGAGATTGATGCGCTCATCCTGTTGACCGGCGCCGGAACCACGGCGCTGATCGACCTGCTCGCTACGCACCATCCTCGGCACGCCATCACCGCCGCGCTGGCCCGGACCTGCCTCGTCGCCCGAGGCCCCAAGCCGGTTGCGGCCCTCAAAGCCCTCGGCCTCTCGCCCACGATCACCGTGCCGGAACCGAACACCTGGAGGGACATACTGCAAGCCCTAGGTGCAGGCAAGCCCACGCGGGGTCTCCGGATCGCGGTCCAGGAATATGGGGTGGTGAACGAAGACCTGTTGCGAGGACTGAGGGATCGCGGCGCCGACGTCACCCGCGTCCCGATCTATCGCTGGGCCTTGCCCGACGACCTGGAACCCTTGCGGGACGTCTTACGGCGAACCCAAGCCGGAGAGGTGGACGTCCTGCTGATCACGAACGCGGCGCAAGTGGAACATGTCACGCGCCTGCTGGTTCAGGACGGAGACGAGCACTTGTTCCGGCAAGCCCTGGCCCGAATGGTCGTGGCGTCCATCGGCCCCACCGCCAGCGAGCGGCTGCACGTCCATGCTTGGCCCGTGGATGTCGAACCCTCCCACCCCAAGATGGGCACGCTGGTCAAGGAAACCAGCGAACGGGCTCGCGCCCTGTTGCAGAAGAAACGCTCAGCGTAGTCCCGCCGGCTGCGCGACAGGCTGCGCGTCTTTTGCGCAGCGGAAGCCCAGCCAGTTCATCTTGGTATTCGGATCGGTCCCGTTCCGCTGCGCCGCACGGACGCTGGGCGTGCTGTCGATCCATCCGCCCCCGCGGAACCCCCGTTGCGTGCCGTGGTCCGGTCCTTTTGGGTTCCGGTCCGGCGCGATCTTGTAGTAGTCCTTGTCATACCAGTCGGCCACCCATTCGGCGACATTACCCGACATCTGAAACACGCCGTAAGGGCTGACCGCGTTGTCATACTTGTCCACCGAGATGATCGGCGGATAGAGCAAGAGCCGCTCCGGACGGTCGCGGACCGGTCCCGATAGCCCGGTCCGGCCGAAATTCGCCCGGCTCAATCCCGCCGGCTGATTGCCCCAGGGATAGAGACGTCCATCCTCGCCACGCGCGGCTTTTTCCCATTCGGCTTCGGTCGGGAGCCGCTTCCCTGCCCACTTACAATAGGCCTCCGCGTCGTGCCAGGAGATGTGCATGACCGGATGGTTGGCCATGGACTCCTGGAAATTGCCCCCGTCATACCGCCAATCAATCAACGGAGATCGGCCCTCCGCGAGCACGAATTTGAGAAACTGCACCGTCGTCACTTCATACTTATCGATGTCGAAGGCGTCCAGGAACACCCGGCGCTGCGGCGTTTCAGGCAAATAGGCGTACCGATCCTCTTTCTTGATGCTGCCTATGAGAAACCCGCCCTCCGGAATCCGGACCATCTCGTCTTTGGGAGGCAGTTTCGCCCGCTCGGCCGCGAGCCGCTTCCCTTCCGGCGTCCACTCGACCGTGATATC
>JBJTAZ010000293.1:0-14576 GCA_046091085.1 Nitrospiraceae bacterium | reverse complement strand
CTCCAGCAGCCGGCTCGACCCACAGCTGATGGCCGGCGGCACAGAGAGCCCGCACCCCTTCCGGAGTCAGACTGACTCGAAACTCATGGTCTTTGATTTCTTTCGGCACACCGATGATCATGGCGCCCCTCCCAACCAATTCAAACTCCCTTACTTATAACACAGTGCACGTACACTCGTTGCGCGTCCTTTTCACGCTCTCCTCCTAACGAGTGACAGTACCGTGTACTCTTCGGGCTGTTCAAAAATGCCGATCAGCGAAGCCGCAAGGAGCGAGCCCCTCGAGGCGTACTGAAACAGTACGTTGAGAGGATCGAGCGACTGAGAACAAAGCTGGCGGGGGTTTTTCAACAGCCCGCCGAAGCTGGACAGGCTACGCACACCTATAGTATGATCCGCGCGTTTTCAGGAGGGTCTCGATGGTGGCAGACGGCCAGGCCGGTTTCTCAGCGGGACAGTGCGATGCCTGCGGGTCCCAGCAAGGCCCGGTGCAAAAGCTCTCCCTGGGCAAGGACTTCTTCGGCCGCGCCTACGACCGGCTCTCCCCCTCGTCAGACCAAAGCCCCAAGTGGTACTGCGATTCCTGCTCCATGCACAAGAACCTCCAACGGGATTTCCGCGACATCCGCGCCGAGTACGATAAACTGAGCCAGGGGCAACCGTCCGAGCTCGCCGGCGCTGAACCGTTCCAGCGCGCGCAACTGCGCTTGCGGGAAATCGCCGCGATTTTGGCCGGACACAGCGCCGGATCGCGCCTGCTCGATCCGGCCGATGTCGGCACCCTAGCCGAGCGCATCCAGGCCCGCGCCGGCACGCCACCCGTGGCCAGACCGCGATAACCAGCCGACAGTGTCCACGTTCAAACGCCATATCTTCGTCTGCATCAACCAACGGCCCCAAGGCGACCCCCGAGGCTGCTGCGCGGATAGCGGATCGGAGAAATTGCATGCCTTCTTCAAGAAGGAAACCGAGCGTCTCGGCTTGAAGGGGTCGGTCCGGGCCAATAAAGCCGGCTGTCTGGACCATTGCGAGTACGGCCCCAGCGTGGTGGTCTATCCGGAAGGCGTCTGGTATTGGGTCGGGTCGGAAGCGGACGTGACCGAGATCATGGAACGCCACGTCGTCAAGGGCGAGATCGTCGAACGCCTGTTGATGCCGGACCATCCCGCACCGAAAAAATTGGATCCCCTGAAGCCCTAGCGCGATCCGGAGGTTGGGATGGCGGAGGAAAAGTGGAAAGCCAACATGGAGAAGGTCGCCTGCATGAAGCAGTTTCCTGGACTGACCGGGTCCTGGGAACGGATGCAGGGCAAAACCATCGAGGCCGTCACACCGATCCCCTCAAAACCGGGTGCCGCGACGCTGGTGTTCACCGATGGGTCTTTCGTCGTGGCGCCGCCGCCGGACCCGCAACCCCACGAACTCGGCGAAAGCCTGCGCACCGCGCGGCCGGCGCTGGAACCCAAACACCCGGACGCCTACAAGGAATACGACCGGCTGGTCAAGAAGGACCGGGACGCGCTCAAGGCGGCCCGGCTGGAAAAAATCGTCGGCGCCATCCAGAACAACCTGGAGCAGATTCCCGAGCTCAAAGACCGGTTACGCCAGCTCGTCAACGAATGGAAATGAGGACCGGCCGGCCATGAACATGCTGGAGCTGTTCTCCAAAGCCCTGTTTGAAGGAGTTTCGCCCATGATGGTCATCCGCGATCACCTCGTTCGCCACCCGGACCGCTGCACCCATCAAGCCATCTGCATGCCGGTCTGCCCGACCGGCGCTTGGCTCTCCACCCCCCCGTTCAAATTCGACTCGTCCCGCTGCCTGGAAGGCTGCCGGCTCTGCCTGGACGCCTGCCCCTCGCAGGCCATCTACGCGGTGTTCAGAAAAGGCGAGAAGATACTGGTGCCGCAGAAGAAGTAGCCTGACGGCTTGGCTCGCAAGCGGTGCGCAAACTCAGCAGCCAACCTGCTTCCGTAGCCGACCCCAGAGAGCTGTCCCCACGTAGCCGCAGCCGCCGGACAGGGTTGTCAGCGCCATGATCCGATAGACCTGCCCCTTCGGCATCTTGAGCCGAGCCGTCGCATCCAGCCAATCAGGCGATGCTGCTACCCGCTGCAAGGTCGCTCCAGCAAACAGGATCGGCCACATGCAAGCCAGCCGGAGCCGGACTTCCTGCCTCGGAATCGCCATCGTATAGAGCCAGCCCTGGTCCAAATGCTCCAGCGCCAGGCGCACCAACTTATCCAGGATGGGCTTGGCTTTTGACAGATTCGTCTTGCGCAGCAAGTCGCTGGGGGTCAGCCCCACTTCCTGGAGCAGCGAGGCAGGCACATAGCACCGTCCCTGTTGCAGGTCTCGCGGGAGGTCCTTGAGGATATTGGTGAGCTGCAACCCCTTGCCGAACCGGACTCCAACTGCCGCCATCTGCGCTTTGTCCCAGGACGCCAGCGCCGGCAGGTGCGCACACACCATCTCCGTCCAAAATTCTCCCACGCAGCCGGCGACGTAATAGGTGTAACGGTCCAGGTCTCCCAGAGTCGGCAGGGCCGCAAGGGCCCCGGCGCTGTCACTGGGAAACGACCGGAGGTCCATCACCATCCCATTGGTCAGGGTGTCCATCAACGAACGGATTCGGGCCCGGTCGTCCGCCGAGAAACCCAGGTAGAGGCGGAAACAATCCTCCAACTGCTCCAGGAGGTGGCGTTCGGAAGACTCAGCCTGATGGGGCGCCACGGCAGCCTGGATCGCCCGCACTTCACTCCATAACACCTCGTCCCTCGTGAACTGGCGCCTAAACTGCTCCAAGAACGATAACCGCTGCTCGCGCTCGATCAGATCCGTGTCGGCAATCGTATCGGCCGCGCGGGCAAAGAGATAGGCCAGCCCGATCTGGTCTCGGACGCAACGGGGGATCACGTTCACGGTGAGGAAAAAGGAGCGGGACACTCGCTTGAGGAGATCGCTCAACAACAGGTGCCGCTGCACGGCGGTTTGGGCGGCGTGAGCCACGAGGCCCCTTTCCTACCGAACTTCCAACCGACCTTCCATCCCCTTGGCGCGATGGCTGGGGAAGAAGGGAAGCTTTTTATCGCAATAAAATGGATAGATGCCGGGCTCCACGGGGGTGAAGCGAACGGTCGCCGTCTTCCCCGCCCCGACGTCCTGTTCGACCGCCAGCTCTTTGATAATGAAGTTATGCGGCGTGATGAGGGTGGCGCTGTTGAGCGTCAACTCCACCGGCTTACCCGCTTGGACGATGACATGATCGGGGGTATAGGAATAGCTGTCCAGGGTGATGGTAGCTCGTTGGACCCCGTCGGCACCCGGCTCCAGAACCACCGGCGCCCCGGCCCAAGCCATAGAACCGACACTCACCGGGAGAAGAAGCGATGCCCGCAAGACGGCTCCAGCCATAGCAGCCCGGCTGGCAAGGACAACGTGCATGGCCTTTCTAGTAACAGATGCCGCCACAGAGGTCAACCGACCAACAGCGAAATCAGCGGCTTGGATCAGACAACCGGCCCAAGAGAGGCTTGACCGACGAGAAATCCATATTATCTTGTTGCTCACGCGTGCTGCCAGGATTTGGCTGAAGGTGTTTTTTCACCTGTAGGGCTGTATAATGGGGCTCACCACATCCGTTGTGGCACCGCAAGTTTTGCACAGGCTGAACACACATACATATTCCGGCACGTCTGATCGCAGAGCCGGGCTCAAGCAAGTGAGGTAGGGAGGATCGTCATGAAGTGGTTGAAGGGCATCGTGCTGTTGCTGATCGCCAACGTCTTGATTTTTGTCACGTTGTCGATTTCGTTCCATGTGTTAGTCAATTTCGTCCTGCCGGCCTTCGGCATTGATGTCCGAGGCGCGGTCAATGAACAGGATCTGGTCTGGGCCATGGTCATCGGATTCGGGGGCGCGTTCCTCAGTTTGGCGTTCTCGAAACAAATGGCCCGCTCCATGCTGGAGTGCTACCAAATTACCCAGCCCAAGTCCCAGGCCGAGCACGTGATCTATTCGACGGTCCAGGACCTCGCCCAGCGCGTCGGCATCAAAATGCCGGAAGTCTGGATTTACGAGGGAGAAGACCCGAATGCCTTTGCGACCGGCCCCACGAAGAATAATTCAATGGTGGCCGTGTCCACCGGCCTTTTGAACAATCTCAAGGAACAGGAAGTGCGCGCAGTCCTGGCTCACGAAATGGGCCACGTCTACAATGGGGACATGTTCACCACGACGGTGCTGGCCGGCCTGATGAACACGTTCGTGTACTTCATCAGCCGTTGGGTCTATCGAAACCTCGCCGAGCGCAACGAGATGCTGGCCTTCGGCGTCTACATGTTCCTGCAGGTGGTCCTCTCGTTCCTGGCGATGATCCCGATCAGTTGGTTTTCGCGCCGTCGGGAATTCGGAGCCGACGCATTTTCCGCCAAGGCCTATGGACGCGACGGCATGATCGCGGCGCTCCAAGCCATCGATCGGTGGGTCAACCGGGCCCACGTGGAATACACCACGCAGGATGCCCTGTCCACCATGAAGATCTCCGGCAAGTCGAACGGGTTCATGCACCTGTTCGCCACCCATCCGCCGATCGAAGAGCGGATCGCGGCGCTCCAACGGCTGTAACCAGCGGAGGAGGTACGCCATGCACGGCACCCGTGCCACCGCCAACACCTTATGGCTGTTCGCCGCGCTCGCACTGGGCTGCAGCCCGAGCTATTCGCTGGCGGAGGAACCGCCAAGCGGGAAAGGACCGCTGCTGATGGCCGCCAAATCCACTTCGGTGTACGACTTCACGCTGAATGATATCGACGGCAAACCCGTGACGCTCAGCCAGTTCAAAGGCAAAGTCCTGTTGTTGGTCAACACCGCCAGCTTCTGCGGGAACACCCCCCAGTACGCGGACATGCAGGACATGTATGAGCGGTACCAAGCGAAGGGACTGGAGATTCTGGCGTTCCCCGCCAATAATTTCGGCCAGCAGGAGCCGGGCACCAATCAGGAAATCAAAAGCTTCTGTTACACCAAGTACAGCCTGACCTTTCCGCTATTCACAAAGATCAGCGTGAAGGGCGGCGACAAGCATCCCCTCTACCACTACCTCACCGAGCAGAGCCCGTTCCCCGGCGAAGTGGAATGGAACTTCCAGAAGTACCTGGTGGACCGGCAGGGCAATGTCGTGGCCCGCTACCACCACCGAACGAAGCCCCTTGCCGACGAGATTCTGCGCGACGTGGAGCGGGAACTGGCGAAACAATAGCGCTCGGCGGTCAGCTTCCCACAAGAGCCGATAGCTGATCACTAGCCTTTCTTTACGAAGCTGATATGGTCCCGGTATTGTTGGATGGCGGCGGCGAGTGACTTCCCGCCGAGAGGAATGTTGGCCTCTAACGTGTCCTCGATGGCCGGATCGTCAATGACGACATCGTAGCGGTCCTGGACATTCGTCAGCACCATGCCCTTGCCGACTTCGCGCGGCAGAAAAATCTCCTTCCACACTTCTTTCTCGACCAGGCAGACATCCTTGAAACGCTCGTAGAGCAACGCCAGTTTCTCCGGATCCGTCACCGTCATTCGTCCCAAGCCTCCTTCATCTCTTGCGTTTCACCCTCTACGCTTCACGGTCAATGTTCATGCCCGCAGGGCCCTTCCCCGCCTCCCCCGTCCCCCATATCCGACGGAGCCGGGATGCCCGTGATGTTCAGCGGGGTTGGATCGGGGGACGAGATTCCCACGGCGCCGGAACGGGCCGCGAAGGAGGAGAAGATGCGCGTGATCGGGGCGCCGCATTCCCGACAGTCGCTCAAGGCCGCCTCGGTCATGCGTTGCAGATATTCCTTGCGCCGCGAACAGGGAGGCTGACGCAGGCACCGCTCCGCCATGTATTCGTACATCGGCATAAGGCCTCTCTGATACCGTCTTGGGACGGCTACTTGGAAGGAGACACAGACAGGGCAGGCTGGTCGTTGATCCGAAAGCGCATCGTCCCGACCTGGTTCACCGCATGAAACGCCTGTTGCCCCTCCGGGCTGATGAAGATTTTCACCAGGTACGACCCTGGCTTCCACCCGTCAGTCGGTTTCTTCAACTCCAGAAATCCGTGCTTCTCGTGCCAGGGCACGAACAGGGAATCCTTCCCCGCCGGCTGGTCCGACAACTTGCCGCCTGCATCCTCCAGATACCAGATCGCACCGAACGTCGCTGGATCTTCCAACGGCGGCACTTCAAACACAATATAGACCGCCGGCGTATCCGGAGGAAACACCGACGTGCCCGGTTCGATCGGCTTCAGGCGAGGGTCCTGAGTGTACCAGCCTTTGCGGCCGAACGTATCCCATTCCACCTCATAGCCCTTGGCCATCACGATCCACGTAAACAAGGATTGCGGGATGTTGCGCTTCTGGAGGTCCAGCGACGGCAGCTTGGACTCGTCCACCGCCGTCTCCGCCTGCTCTTTGGGAGCCAATAACTCGCGCGCATCGGCTGCCGCGTCCAAGCCGACCACGCCCCCCGACAGCAGCGTCAGCAGGGGCATCCACAGCGCCCCTCGCCAGATATTCAAAGGTCCTGCATTCCCCATCCGCATCATAAAAATAGCCTACTGCAACAGGCAGGGCAATGCAACCGAGGATACCCGACGAGCCCCTCTGCTATAATGCATGGCATACCCGATAGGTTCGGCACCCGAACACATTCACAGACACATTCCCCTCAGCTCCCAATACCATGGCACAGGACATGAGCGAGACGGCAGACCACCAGAGCGATGCACGAGAGCGAAGCCGACGCAACGGCCTGCGCGACGGAGCCTTCTATGCGGCGATGCAAGGGGGCGGTGAAAACTATCTCTCGGCCTTTGCCTTGCTCCTGCAGGCCACGCCCTTTCAGATCGGGCTGCTATCGGCCCTGCCGCAGTTAGTGGGAACCTGGGCCCAACTCCTCTCCGTCAAAGTCTTGAACCGCCTACAGCATCGGCAAGCCATCATGCTGGCCGGCGCCTCGGGCCAGGTGGTGTTCTGGCTGCCGCTTCTCTCGTTGCCGCTGCTGTTCCCGTCCTACGGAGCTTGGCTGCTGATCGCCTGCACCATCGTCTATTTTGCGATGGGCCATGTCATCGTGCCGGCCTGGAACAGCCTCATCACGGACTTGCTGGACCCGGACGAACGGGGTGCTTACTTCGCGCGCCGCGCCAAGATCATGGCGGTGACGAACTTCTCGGCCCTGTGCCTGGCCGGACTGATTCTGCAATCCGCCCAGAGTCTGAACGTCCCCTGGATCGGCTTTGTGGGTATCTTCATGCTGGCCGCCGCCGCGCGAGCCGCTTCCGCCCACGCGCTGGCCCACATCGACGAGCCTTCGGCATCCGTAACCCGCGAGGCCGAGTTTCACCTGCTGGATTTTCTACGTCATGAACGGAGCGCGAACTTCAAGCGATTTCTGCTGTTTTCTTGCCTCATTCACGTCTGCGTGCTGCTCGCTGGCCCCTACTTTGTCATCTATATGATCCGTGACCTGCACTTCACCTACCTGGAATATGGATCGTGGCTGGCCGCCGGCGAGCTCGGCCAATTCCTCACCCTCAAACCTTGGGGTTTGATCAGCGACCGCTACGGAAACAAGAAGCTGCTGGTGGTCACGGGGCTGGGCATTCCGATCCTGCCCATGCTGTACCTGCTATCCACCGACCTGATGTTCCTGGTCCTGGTGAATTTCCTGGGAGGGATACTCTGGGCGGGACTCGCGTTGGGCCTGCAAAACTACGTCTTCGATGCCGTACGGGCGGAGGATCGGGCAAAAGGCGTGGCGGTATGGAACACGGTGAACGCGATCGGCTGGTTTATCGGCGCGATGCTGGGGGGCTGGTTGGCCACTGTGGCGCCTGCAGAGATTTATTGGGCCGGCATGCACGTGCAACTGGCTTCCAATTTGCCGGTGGTCTTCTTTATCTCCGGGATCCTTCGCCTCTTCGTCGTCCTCCTGCTCCTCAGGACCTTCCACGAGGCGCGCGCGGTCAACGCCATCACGCACCGGGAACTCCTGACGGAACTCCCCCTGATCAAACCGCTCAGCCAAGCCTTCGGCAAACGGACACGCAACGGAGCAGCCTAATCTCCGGCCGGTATGGCAGCATCACGCCTCAGTGCATCATGCTGTGTGGAGGCTGCCCCCGCTCCGATTCTTCCTGCTTCATCTTTTCATTGAATTGATCGGCATGACTGCGAATGTCTTTCTGCGGAACCGGCTGCGGCGGATCCGCGCAACCGACGACCGACAGGCCCCCAATCATCACCGCCGTCGCCAATAGTCCCAGCAAACGTTCCGATCTGTCCATCACACGCTCTCCTTTCCTCTTGCGATGCATCACACGGCACCGGTTCAGCGGGCCTATTATGCAACACCGCGTCTGGACTTGCCAGCCTCTCGCACTGGCGCCGCAGCGGCACCGGCATCGCAGGGCACACAGCCCCACTCCACGAGGCAAATCCATTTGACAAGCCGCTCGACCAGCAGGTAACCTGTTGACATCGTAGAGGGCCTCCTTGAGCCCGCCGACGGAGGCTCTTGATGTTCCCGACCTGCCGCACCCGAGTCTTGATTGCACTCTGTGTTCTCGTCCTGCTCTGCGCCACGACCGGCTATACGGCTGACCTGACGACTCCCGAAGGCGTTCTGCGGGCGCTCGTTCGGGCGAATGAAGACAAGGACATGGCCACAATTGCCAAGTTCATGGCCCATGATGCGGACATCATCAGCTATACGATCGAGGGGCGCAAATACGTCGGGTGGCCTGACTTCGCCCGCGATATGGAAAACGAGTTCAAGGACGCGACGCGGATCGAAATTCCCATCACCGAGTTGAAGCTCTGGACACGCGGCGATACCGCCTGGTTTGCGCTGGAACTGGACTACATACGATACCTCGGCAGCGGCAAGGACGAAGTGCGGATGCTTCTGCCCCTGCGGGAGACCGGCATCATGGAGCGGCGCAACGGCCAGTGGATGCTCATCACCTTTCACGAGTCCTTCCGCAGCGAAGTCTCCATCACGCCGGGCGTGTCGAGCAGCAATCAAGCCTTTCCGTCGTTGAAGTAAGGAGCCTGCACCTCATCGCCAGCAGACATCCGGAGCCCAATACGAAACCCCTCCCCACTATGTCCCAATCCCATTCGCTGAGGCTGCTCCTCGCAGGCTCGCTGCTTCTGTGGCTGGCGCTCCCATCGGCCGCACAGCCCCCCGCGTTGCCACCCGATTATCCCCAGTCGCTGGAGAAGGACCTCAAGAGCCTGCTCGACGCCAAGGCCCAGGAATCCACCGATCCCAAAGTGTTACTCCAATTGGCCGGCCTCTATCTCGACATCGGCGAAGAACTCTACACCGAGAAGCCGAAGAAGCTGGCTGCGTTCGACGAGGGCGCGCGCCTCGCCAAACGCGCCATCGAGCTGGACGACAAGAACGCGGAAGCCCATTACCTCTACGCCGCCAACCTGGGCAGCGCCGCGGCCACCAAGGGCATCGCCGCTTCGCTCATCGCGCTGGATGACATCAAAACCCACGCCAAGCGGACGCTGGAGCTGCAAAAAGACCACGTGGCCGCGCTCCACATGGCCGGCATGATGCTGGAAGAGTTACCCCAGTTCCTGGGAGGCAACCAAGCCGTCGCTCTCGATTATCTCAAGAAGGCCGTGAGCGTGGATCCGAACTACTCCCATGCCCGGCTGGACTTGGCCAAGATGTATATCAAGCGCCGCGACCCGGAATCGGCCAAGCGCGAATTACAGGCGATCCTCGCGATGGAACGCCCGAGCGATGCCTATGCCTGGGCCCGCCGGTTTCGTCCCGAAGCGGAAAAACTCCTGGCCACGTTAAAGCCGGGAGAGTCTGTCGGAGCCAACGGCAAGTAGAGCCTATGTTGTTTACGAGGAGTGTGCCACCTATGAAGCTGATTACCCTGACACTGATGCTCAGCCTGATGACACTCGGAACCGCGCTGGCGGACGGCAATCACCAGCACGGCGGTCACGCCCCGACCCTGGAAGAAAAGACCAAAGTCACGCTGGAAGGCAACACGCTGACCCTCACCTTCGGCCCGATGGACCTGCCGACCGGCCACGACGGCGATCTGGCCGCCAGCATCCCCAAGCATATCTTCCAGGTCCCCAAGGACCGGTATCTGGTCGGGTACAAGTCGGCCATCTTCACGAAGGATGGCAAGCCGCTGCCGAGACAGTGGCTCCATCATGTGCTGCTGATGAACCTCGACAAAGAAAGCGTGTCCTGTCCCGGAGAACCGTTGTTCTTTGCCGGAGCGGGTATGGAAATGACCGAGACGAAATTCCCGTCCGGCTACGGGGTCAAGCTCGAACAGGACAAAAAGTTGATGGTCGTCGTGGCCTTTTATCACAAGGCCCTGCCCACCAAGGACGTCATGGCGACGTTCACGATGGAGCTGGCCCCCGAGGGCACGCCCATGCAGGCCATGGACGTGTACCAGGTCGGTGTCAACGTCGTCTGCTACAGCAAGTTCGACCAGCGGGGCCCCAACCAGACCGACGAGGGCATCATCATCGAGCCAGGCCTCCAGGTCCAGTCGGCGCCGCTCAAGTTCCTCATGGATGGCTGCGTGAAGTTTGCCTACCCCCACGGACACGATCAGCTCTTGCTCATCGCATTGGATGACAAAACCACCAAGAAGACCCTGCTCCGCACCGTGCCGGACGTCGAAGCGGACGGGAACTTCCGGGCCTTCCAGCCCCATCAAGTCTACAAGGACGACCGCGGCTTCTCCGTCACCACCCGTCACGACTACGAGATGACCATGGTCTACCATCGTCCCCTGCACAACCCCGAGGAGGGGCACGGCATGGGCAACTATCTCCTCTATATGACGCCGGGCACCTGCCCGGGCGACGCGTCGGCGTCGGCACAGTAAGCGAGGCATTCCATGTCACTGCTCGACCGTTTGATGGAAGATCTGAAGCTGGCCATGAAGTCCAAGGACCAGCTCCGCATGGACGTGATCCGCATGATCAAGGCCGCGGCGCTCAACAAGGAGATCGAACTCAAAAAGGATCTGGACGACGCGGACCTGAGCCGCATCATGACCCAGCTGATCAAGCAGCGCCGGGAATCGGTCGAGCAGTATCAGAAAGCCAAGCGGGAGGATTTGGCCGGGAAAGAGCTCAAGGAGATCGCCATCATCGAAGCCTACCTCCCCAAAGCCCTCTCGGCCGAGGAAATCGGACAGGTCGTCTCGGCCGTCATCCAAGAAACCGGCGCGACCTCGCTCAAGGACATGGGCAATGTCATGAAGGCCGTCATGGCCAAACTGGCCGGCCAAACGGTGGACGGCAAGGTCGTCAGCGATCTGGTCAAAACCAAGCTCCAACGATGACCGCCCCATCCCTTGTCCAGCAGCCGCGTCTCCCCTAACAGTCGTCTCGGTGACCTCCGTCATGAAACGGATCTGTGTGTTCTGCGGGTCCAGGGAAGGAGCCAGGCCTGTCTATGCGGAGACAGCCCGCACCTTGGGCGGCTTGTTGGCCCGCGACGGGATCGGCTTGGTCTATGGAGGCGGCGGGATCGGACTCATGAAAGTCCTGGCCGATGCGGTCCTGGATGCAGGCGGGACCGTGACCGGCGTCATTCCCCATGCGCTGACCGTCAAGGAAATCGCCCATCCTCGCGTCACCGACCTTCGGATCGTCGGCTCCATGCACGAACGCAAGGCCCTGATGGCAGAGCTATCCGATGCGTTTATCGCCCTGCCAGGCGGGTACGGCACGTTGGAGGAATTCTGCGAAGTCGTGACGTGGGCGCAACTGGGCTTACACCACAAACCTTGCGGGCTCTTGAACGTCGCCGGCTTCTACGATCCCCTGCTCGCCCAGCTCGACCGGCAAGTGGCCGAGGGCTTCCTCAGCCCTGCGACTCGAACGCTGGTTATGGAATCCAGGGACCCGAACGGCCTCTTGGCCGCTTTCTCACGCGACCGTTCTTCGGTCAGCGAGCAGCCAACCACGCTCGATCAGACCTAGACGGAACAGACACCGCCATTCCCTCGGGCACAAGTTACTTGACGGTCTTCGTCGTGAACCCGTGCATGCACAGGCCTAGACTCTACCGAAAATCTATCGGAGCGATCACGGAGCACGGGCCCAGGACGGTTCGTCCGTGACCCATGCTCCCTCGATTGATCTCACTTCCCTATTCGAAACGTCCTGACGGCTGGTCAACGTGACGGTCTGGGCAGCCGATTGGTGCAACTCGCGACGGATCAGCCCTTGGGCTCCGGAGCCGCCTTCCCTTCAGAGATGATCCGCACGGCTTTCAGAACCTTTCCCATTTCGTCCAGTTCGACCTCGACACTGACGTGGTCGCCTTCCGCCAACCCTTTCATCAGGTCGGCGCTCGCCACGGACAGCGATTCCGTCTTTCCGTGGTCGGTCTTGATCGTGACCTTCAAGCCGGCCAGATCGATGCCTGTGATGGTGCCGCCCACGAAATTACTGGTCGACATCGAGGCATCGGCGTTGGATGGAATGCCCATGCCCATGACAAGGGCCAAACCGACCATTGCAATGAGTATCGTGTTCATGGTGCTCCCTCCTTTACTTACCCCATAGCCAGTTGACCAGCCCAGGCGACAGAATTCCCACAGCGGACCGCAGCCGATACAACGATGGTCAGGGATTGAGGACGGGCCTCGTGCGATGAGCCCGGCTCTTGCCGTGACATTTGCCCGCCCCTCTCTCAGCATGCCGCTTGTCCAGATAAAGAACCAGCCAGGGAAGGAATAGCAGGAAAATCATCGCACTGATACCGACCAGCAGCCCCAACAGCAGAATCTCGGTTGCACCTGACGGCATGGGCTAGCTCCTTGTGGCACGTCTCAGTGGACCGCCTTGTTGACATTGAGAAGGAGCAAAAGAAATGCCGCCTGGTATGCGCCCAATCAATCGCATTGACTTTCCAGATGTAATCGCGTGGATGTGCCTCCATGACACCCGTCTATTCTGTGACGTCCGTAGGGAACTGCCTACAAGCAGAAGCTCTGTTGTGAGCAAACGCTTTGAAATCTCAACGAGCGTGACCGTATGCATTCCCCTGCAACGATCATCATCGCCAATCCCTGTGCCAGCGATCTTACACATGTAGGGATTGGCCTCCAGCTATAGAAACATGCATTGTCAATATGTTGGCGCAAGAGCACGCGTATGACGTAGGACTCTACCTTCAGTGCTCGTTCGGGCCCACGCCGAACCATTGCCATTCAAATGTCATTCAAGTCTCAGAAATATCAGGAGATTGGCATCCTCCACCGCGGCCTGGCATTCCTCTTATGGCGTTATCACAACTCTTCACCGGGAATCGTTTCTACAACGACACCTTGCCGGCCAGCCTTCTGCTCTGGCTGATGTTGGTCCTGACCGTCGGATCATGGTGGAGCGGAAGCTAGCTCAGTCCGGCCACGCATGCACACGCTGCGGTCGAAGCCAAGGAGCCGAAGCGCCTGTTCGCCGCGCGGCAAAGCTGCCGGTCTCCGGTGCCGGAACGTGAGATGAGCGGCTAGCTGCGCTGAGCGTTGAAGTGCGCTTTTCAGAAAAGACTGGAGAATTGAAATCGCGACGGGCACGGCTCCGTGCCCGTCAGATTCATCGGACAGTTGTCACGAGTTGATGAAAACATGAGGCGGACGTACAGAACATTCGTCATGTTCGGTCATGAACCACCCTGCGATGGAGAGGCGCTGAACATCCCCACCGGCCGGATCGACCCTGGATACCCGATGAAACCGAGGAACCGTAAAGATCACCAGAGATCCAGGCTGCGGAGCGATGCAATGGGTGATCGCCAGGCGTGACGACGCCCCCTGTCCTTGCGTCGCGTGATAGACAATCAACTCGCCACCCCAGTCCGGCTGCCATTCATCGTGAAGATACGCAACGACGGCAAGACGTCGCAGCGGAGCGCATCGTTCCCCGGTTCGTCCGTCGGCACCGTTCGCTTGCACCGTGTCGTCGTGGGTCAGTAAGCAGTCCCCTGCCGCATAGGCATAATAATTAAAACTCATATGCCGCCGTATCGTATTCGGGAAGGATTCCATGTAGTCCATAATGCAGGGGAACGCCAAGCCGTCGAGAAAAACCTTGGCCTCCCCCTGCGCGATCTCAGCCTTATTCCAATTGCCGCAATTCGGAAAGGCCTCGTGCAAGTGCGCCATGTCGCGCAACGGCTTCCATGCGGCTCGGCGCATCGCCTCCTGGAAATATTTTCGCTCCTCGTCCTTCCACACCTCTTCGAGTACGAGCACAGGATCCTCGTGAAATGAGAACTTCCACGGGTCGAAATCTTCGAACCTCACCTGCATGCAGCTCATCCTCCTGGCAAAATTCAGGCGCAAAGAGAAATGCAAGTCTCGGACCTGCTTAGCAAGATCCAACATGCTGGACCCGACATGCTCATGACCGTGAATAAGAGTGTAGAAGGTGAGAAGGCACCTATGACAAAGTGCTGCACGTGCCGCCCGGCCAGTGAAATGTTAGCGCTTTCGCACGTGAGCAGTGAGCGAGAGCGC
>JBJTAZ010000292.1:0-4898 GCA_046091085.1 Nitrospiraceae bacterium | reverse complement strand
GCGGCGGCCTGGGCATAAACGCCCTGGTAATTCAGCCTGCCGCAACGGGCCAGCCCCAGAAGCAGCCCCAACCGGAAGCCGAAGTCTCCCACGCGGTTGACGACGAAGGCCTTCGTGGCCGCATTGCAGGCCGACGGGCGCTAGTACCAGTGGCCGATCAGGAGGTAGGAGCAGAGGCCGACCGCTTCCCAGAACACGAAGAGCTGCAGGAAGTTGTCCGCCATCACCAGCATCAGCATGGAAAAGGTGAAGAGCGCGATGTAGGCGAAGAACCGGGCGTAGCCCTTTTCGCCGTGCATATAGCCGATGGTGTAGATGTGCACCAGCGAGCTGACGGTGGTCACGAGCAGCAGCATGACGGCGGTAAGTCGGTCGATGGAGAGGCCGAGGGCGATGGTCACGTCGCCGGACTGGAGCCAGGTATAGAGCGGCATCGTGGTGTGTCGTCCACCCGCCACTACCAGAACCGCGAGCAGGGAGAGGAGAAACGACAGTACTACGGCCGGGACCGCGACCAAATGCGCCCGGTCCTTGATCCAGTGGCCGAAGAGGCCGAGGATCAAAAACGCGGCAAAAGGGAAAAATGGGATGAGCGCGTATTCCATCCAGCTACCACTTCAACAGTTGGAGTTCGTCCACATTGATACTGGATTTGCTCCGATATAAGGCGATGATGAGGGCCAGTCCCACCGCCACTTCTGCCGCCGCCACGGTCAAGGCGAAGAAGACGAAGACCTGGCCGGCCACATTCTGGAAATAGTGGGAGAAGGCCACGAAGTTGATGTTCGTGGCGTTCAGCATCAGCTCGACCGAGAGCAAAATGATGATGATGTTGCGCCGGATCAGCACCCCCACCAAGCCGGTGAGGAAGACGATTCCGCTCAGAATCAGATAGTAGGAAACGGGAATCGTCATGACGACCGGGGGTCCGTGATGGTTTTCTTCGCCAGAATGATGGCGCCGATCATGGCCACCAGCAAGATCAATGACGCGACCTCGAAAGGGAACAAGTAGGCCGAGTAGAGTACCTCCCCGATCGTCTCCGTATTCCCCGTCGAGTCCGCGGCAGGCAGCCCGGGCGGTGCGGATTGGTACGTCCGCTGGAATGCCAGCAGCACAACCTCCGTCAGGAGGACGAGGCCCAGGAAGGCGGCAGCCGGCGCCTGGAGCTGGTAGCGCTCGTCGCGCTTGACGTTCAGCAGCATGACGACAAAGAGGTAGAGCACCAGAATGGCGCCTGCGTAGACGATGATTTGGACGGCGGCCAGGAACTCCGCGTGCAGCGTGACGTAGAGGCCCGCCACATGGAAGAACATGATCAGAAGGGAGAGGACGCTGTAGATGGGGTTGCGCAGCGCCACCACCAAAATGGAGCTCAGCACGATGATGCCGGCGAAATACAAGAAGAAGAGCTGGGCCACGCGTCAGCTCTCCTTCGGGGGCAGGCTCTTGAACGCCACGTTGAAGAAGGCGACGTTCGGATGCTGGAACTCCAAGCGCTTCTCGCGAACCGGGTACGACCGGTCTCCGATGGCCAGGAGCTGCTCCTTGTTCAGCCGCAGCTGCCGCTTGTCGTACACGGCCCACTCGAACTCGCGGGTCATGCCCAGCGCGTCCACCGGGCAGGCGTCCACGCACATGCCGCAGAAGAGGCAGCGGGTCATGTCCATATAATATTCCTTGGCGAACCGCTTGGTCGGTTCGCCGGGCACCTCGGCGCTGAAGACCTTGATGACGCGCGAGGGGCAGGCTGCCTCGCAGAGGTCGCAGCCCACGCACTTCTCCGTGCCATCGTCGTATCGCAGCAGCGCCAGCATGCCCCGGTAGCTGTCCGGCAGGGTCCGCTTCTCGTGCGGGTACTGGAGCGTGATCGGCTTGTAGCGCAGCAAGTGCGAGAGCGTGGCTTTCATGCCCACGAGGATCTCGTAGAAGATGATGGTCTTGAACCAGTTCTTGAAGGATTGAGTCATTGTCGAGTTATTCATTGATGCATTGATGCAATGAACCAGTCGTCAATGGTTTTATCTTGGGAACAGATACGCCGCGATGGCGGTCACGAGAATATTGCCCAGGGCGATCGGCAGCATCACCTTCCAGCCGAACCGCATCAGCTGATCGTAGCGCAGGCGCGGCAGCGTCGCCCGCAGCCAGAAGAACAGGAACAGGAAAAAGTACACCTTGACCGTGAACCACATGATCCCTTCCACCCAGGCCAGGTTCTCCGGCAGGATGGTGCCCGGATAGGGGGCGTTCCATCCGCCCAGCAACAGGGCCGCGGCGATGCAGGACACCAGAATCATGTTCGCGTACTCGGCCAAAAAGAAGAAGGCGAACCGCATGCCGCTGTACTCGGTGAAGAATCCCGCGACCAGCTCGCTCTCCGCCTCCGGCAGGTCGAACGGCAGCCGGTTGGTCTCCGCCACGGAGGAGATCACGTAGACGACGAAGGCGAAGATTTGCGGGAACGGAAAGGCGAAGACGTACCAGTGCCAGAAGCCGCCAGCCTGGGCCTCGGTGATCTTGACCAGGCTCAGCGAGCCGGCCAGAAGCAGCACGCCCACGATCGCCAGCCCCACGTTCAGCTCGTAGCTGATGACCTGCGCCGCCGACCGCAACCCGCCCAGCAGGGAATATTTGCTGTTCGAGGCCCAGCCGCCCAGGATGATGCCGTAGGCACCGATCGAGGTGAAGGCCAGGATGTACAGAATGCCGATGTTGATGTCGCTGATCACGAAGGGCTGGAACTGGTATCCGAACAGTTCGATGGTCGTTTTGGGGCCGAACGGGACGACCGCGAAGCCGATCAGCGCCGGCACCAAGGCCAGAATCGGAGCGAGGGTGAACAGGAATTTGTTGGCCCCGGCCGGGACGATGTCTTCCTTGAAGAAGAGTTTCAACCCGTCCGCGATGGGCTGCAGTACGCCGTAGGGCCCGACTTCCATGGGGCCCATCCGATCCTGCATCCAACCGAGCACCTTGCGTTCCGCCAGTGTGAGGATCATGACCGTGAGCAGCACGAGGCCCACCACGACGGCGATCTGGGTCAGCGAAAACGCGAGTTTGATTCCGACTTCCGTCATGACAGAGTCCCTCAAGTTAAAAAGTCAGAAAGTCCAAAAGTTTGAAAGCCGACTTCTCGACTTTTGGACTTTATAGACTTTATGACGCTATAGACGTTCCACCTTCACTTGCGCCGACCGGTAATAGAGCGCGCCGGTCACGACATCTATCGAGACCGGGAGGAGCCGGCGGGCCTCCTGGTCGAAATGTTTCGGGAAGCGGCAGAGGCCGGCCGGCAGCCGGTCCCACACCTTGGCCGTCGTAAGGCATTGCCCCCATTCGTTCGAGATCAACACCCGATCCCCCTCGGCGATCCCGAGCCGGGCCGCGTCGGATGGGTTGAGGTACAACGCGCCTGCGACCTGCAGGTGCAGCAAGCCCTTTGCTTTGGTGGAGAACTTCCCCGAGTGGAATAAAAATTGGTCCACGACCAGGATCAGCCGCCCCGCAGCTTTGGTCGGGGGCTGGGCGTACCCGTATCGCTCCACGAGGTCATCCGCATAGCCCTGCTTGAGGTAGCGAACGACCGCCGAGTCGTCGGGACGGGACGGTTTGGGCATCGGCCCCGGGACGGAGTATCCGGGTATCAGGGCCCGGATCTCTTTCAGAATTTCCTTGGCATCGCCGTACTCGAGCGGGTAGCCCATCTGTCCTGCGAGAGCCGAGAAGATTTCCCAATCCGGGCGGCTCTCGCCGACCGGCTCGATCGCGCGCCGGACTTGCTGCACATGGCCCTCGGTGTTCGTGAACGTCCCATCCTTTTCGGCGTAGGAGCAGGCGGGCAGCACCACGTGGGCCAGTTGGGCCGTCTCGGTCAGGAACAACTCCTGGCAGACCAGGAACTCCAGTCCCTCGAGCGCCTCTTTGACGCCGACCGAGTCCGGCAGGGAGCCGGCCGGGTTTTCGCCGATGAGATAGAGGGCCTTGACGGTTTTGGTGCGCGCCTCTTGCAGGATCTCCGGGATCGTTCGTCCCGGGCCTTGGGGCAGTTCTTCCTTCCAGAGCGTCGAGGTTCGTGCACGGGCCTCCTGGTCGCCGAGGTCGCAGGGGCCAGGCAGGCACTCAGCCACGGTGCCCATTTCCACCGCGCCCTGGTCGTTGTTCTGCTCGGCCAGGGGCGCCAAGCCGCAGCCGGGCCGGCCGTGATGACCGGTGAGCAACAGGAGATCCTGCAACGTGGTCGCGAGGCTGCTCGCGCCAGGCTCCCGCAGCACGCCCGCGCCGATGACGATGACGGCTTTGGCGGTCTTCGCGAACGCCCGTGCGGCGTCTTTGATCGCGGCAGCCGTGCTGCCGGTGGCCTGCTCAATCGCCGGCCAGGAGAGTTGTTGCAACGCGCCGCTGATCGCTTGGAGATAGCCGGGAGCCTGTTGTGCCAGCGGCTGGTGCACCAGCCCTTCTTCGATCACCGCCTTGATCAAGCCGAGCACCACCGGCTTGTACTGGTCCGGATGGGCCGTAAAGTGGTGGGACGCCAGGTTGGCGATGTTGCTGATGGTGCCGACCGCCGGTTGCAGCGATTCGACCGTCAGCAGGACGGCGCCGTGCTTTTTCACCGCCTCCTTCACCTTCAGCCCCGTGATCGGATTGGCCTCGGTGATGTTGGTGCCGACCAGCAGAAGGGCTTCCGCAGACACGATGTCCTCGAACGTGACGGGCCAGCGGTGGGTTCCCTGGACGCGGCACAGGGCGCGCACGGCAGTGACCTGACCATAGCGGGCGCTGCTGTCGAGCTTGTTCGTGCCGACGGCCAGCCGCATGAACTTATGGAACAGATAGAGGTCTACGTTCGCGCAACGGGCGGTGATGATGCCGGCACAGGCTTGGGCTCCGTGCTT
>JBJTAZ010000291.1:0-14375 GCA_046091085.1 Nitrospiraceae bacterium | reverse complement strand
CCGAACAGGGAGGCCTGCCGTTTCCCGTCGAACACCTGGACCGGGCTTCGCGCTGCCTGATCTCGGACGTCGCCGGAAGCCCAACCACGTCCGGTTTGATCGGCCCGGTCCGCACACCAATCCCCCAAGGCCTGTATGAATACCTGCTGGACCATCCTTCGCTCATCGCCGCGTTGGTGCACAAGTTGGGCATGGGCAACTATCAATTCACGATCAAAGGCAGCCGGCAGTTCTGGGGCAACGATGGGGATGGGACCCAAGGCCTCCTGTCGCTCCTCCAACATGAGGGCACGAGCCGGATTTACCACATTGACGGCTTTCACGAGGGACAGGTCTTCCCCATGGTTCGCGCCAAAGCGGTCGTGTTTCTGAAGATTGCACCCACCGCATCGCCGGAGGGGCATCCGGTCGTGGAGACCTCGCTGATCACCTATACGAAACTGAACGATCCGTTCTTGTCGGGCCTGGTCTGGATGCTGCGCCCGTTGATCGGGGAAGCCGTCACGCGCAAGCTCGCGCGGGGCTTTGAGGTCACCAACCAGTTGGGCGCGGCCATCGCCCAGAACCCGGACCGCATCGTGCAGGAGCTGCCGGCGCTGACAGCCATCGACCCGCAGGAGCAGCGGGCCTTTGCCGCGCTGCTGCACAGCCTGCCCCCAAACGGCGTAGCTTCGTCTCGCCCGATGCCATGACACAGGCTAAATCGTTCCTGCTCTTGTGCTGGGTCGGGACCTGCTGCTTCCTCAGCTATAACCTCGTCCGTATGCCGGTCTTGGCTCTCTTCGCCCAATCGCTCGGCGCCGGACCGGAACGCATCGGCCTCGTCGTCTCCATCTCCACGCTGACCGGCGTCCTCCTCAAATTGCCCGCCGGCGCCTTGTCCGATATCTACGGACGGAAAATGTTAATGCGGATTGGGGTCCTGGCCTTCGGGCTCCCGCCCTTCGCCTACCTCGCCATCGACGATCTGGATGCGCTCACCGGCTTGCGCTTCGTCCATGGCCTGGCCACCGCCATCTTTGCACCGGCCGCGCTGGCCACCGGGGCCGATCTCGCTCGGGAAAAGCGCGGCGCGGCCTTGGGCTGGTATACGGCCTCCACGCAAGCCGGCGCCCTGATCGGGCCGGTGTTGGGCGGCTGGTTGGTCTATGCGGCCGGCTTCCCCACGACATTTGTCACCGCCGGCCTGTTCGGCTGCCTTGGATTCCTGATTTTCTACTGCCTGCAGCTGGCTCCGCCGCCACCGAGCCAACGCGAACGGGGCCTCAGGCCGGTGCTGGCCGAGATGTGGGGCGGATTCCAAATTGTTTGGGCCAATACACCGGTGCTCATCACCAGCATGACCGACGGCGCCAAGATGATTGCCAACGGCGCCCTCATGGCCTTTCTCCCGATTTACGGCGTCTCGATCGGATTGAATCCCGGCGAAGTCGGCCTCCTGTTCGGCATTCAGGGCGTCACGTCCTTCCTGTCCAAACCTGTGATGGGCCGGGCATCCGACCGGGTCGGGCGCCGGCCGCTGATCTTGCTCGGGTTGTTGATTTGCGCCGGCACCTTCGTGCTGATACCGCACGTCTCCGGCTTACCCCTGCTCCTGATCCTTGCCGCAGGATTCGGATTCGGCGAGGCGGTCGTCTCTTCATCCACCACCGCCTTGGTCGCAGACCTTTCCCACCTCAAGACGATGGGGGCGGGGATCGGCATGCAGGGGACGATCAACGACATCGGCCATGCGGCTGGGCCCTTGTTGGCCGGCATCCTGATCGCCGGATTCAGTTACTCCACCGCCTTCGCCGCCATCGCTGGGTTGCAACTCGCCGCAGCCGGCCTGTTCTGGGCGGTCGTCACAGGGGCAACGGCCGGGAGAGTGAGCCACAAGAACTGAATCCGATGTATAATGGCCCTCCAATACACCGATTCACCTCTCAAGGGAACATGATCGCCAAGGAGTGCTGACGTGCAGGCGGAGATGGGCACGGCAGACATAGTCGTCGGGGTACTAGCGACGCTGGGAGTGCTGGTGCTCCTCGTCGTCTTCGGCTACGTGGTCAAAACCGTCTTGTTGAAGAAGGAAGAATAGTCATGTTCACGGGGATCGTCGAGGAAATGGGGGTCATCAAGACGTTCGAGCCGACCTTGGCCGGCACCCGGATGACCATCCTCGCCGAAGCCATTATGGACGATCTGGCGATCGGTGCGAGCGTAAGCGTGAACGGCGCCTGCCTGACGGTCGTGGCAAAGGGAGAGCGGGAGTTCACGGTGGACGTCTCTCCCGAAACCCTGGCGGTCACGTCCCTGGGCAAGCTGGCGGCCGGTGTGCCGGTAAATCTCGAACGGGCAATGAAGTTGAATGAACGGATCGGCGGCCATATGGTGGCCGGTCATGTGGACGGGGTCGGCTGGATCAGGGAGAAGCGCCAGGACGGCAATGCCTTCGTCGTGACGATCGAGGCGCCGACGGACATCCTGCGTTACTGCGTGCCCAAGGGCTCGATCACCATCGACGGCATCAGCATGACGCTCAACCACGTGACCAACAGCACCTTCAGCATCGCCGTGATCCCGCACACGGCCAAAGTCACCACGTTGGGGCTGAAGAAGGTCGGCGATCCGGTGAATCTCGAGTCCGACCTGATCGGCAAATACGTCGAACGCCTGCTCCAAGAGCGTGGCCATCTGCCGAAAAGTCCTGCCCCGGCCATCGACCTGGACTTTCTCCAGAAACGCGGTCTGATTTAAGCGCCATCGGCACTCAGCCGTCAGCGCTCAGCTCTGTTAGGAGCGGGACTGACGGATGAGTGCCGGACACTGATGCCTACTTGACGACGAACGGCTTGGTGTCTTCTCCCGAGAAGGTCGTGACCGTCAGCAGGCGAATGCCCTTGTGTCCCTCCGGCACCGTGGCCGTGACCGTGGTGTCGTTCACGTGCGAGAATTTGGCTTCGCCGCCCGGGCCGAACGATACGGTCGTCAGGCAACCGGCCGCTCCGAAGCTCGCGCCCGTGATGGTCACGCGGTCTCCGGCCTTCCCCTCATCCGGGCTGACCTGCTCGATCTTGGGCGCATTGCCGAAACAGGCTTGTGCCTTGGCGGCAATCGCGGCCCCAGAGGCCTTGGTGCTGGACACATGAGCCGTACCGCTTCGATCGGCTTTCGGTGCCGCCGTTTTCTTGGCAGTTGCGTCTGTCTTTTTCGCCTCTTTCTTGACCTCTTTTTTCTCGTCCGCCCCATAGGCGGAAAAAGGCACGGCACCGGCCACGAGCAGGGCGACGATCCCGGCCGCGGCGGCCGCTCCATAAAGGTTTCTCACAGTAACTGACATATCCGGCCTCCTGTCATAGAACCCTACGGCTTGCCGCCGTGGCTTCCTTTCTAGGCGGGTCATAGTCATGACCCGCACGGTTTGCGCACCGGCTCGCGTGAGCCCTTCCGACTATTCTTCCAGAGTGGAAATATCGCCGACATCCTGCCCAAGCTCCTTGGCCTTGAGCACCCGCCGCATGATCTTGCCGGACCGGGTCTTGGGCAGCGAGGACACGATCTCGATCTCCTGCGGCACGGCGATCTTGCCCAATTCCTTCAGCACATGGTCTTTCAATCCCTGGATCAATTCCGGCCCGGCGCCGTGCCCCTGCTTCAGAATAACGAACGCCTTGATCGCCTCGCCGGCCGTCTTGTGCGGTTTTCCGATGACCGCCGCTTCCGCGACGGCAGGGTGGCTGACCAACGCACTCTCCACCTCGGCCGTGCCGATACGGTTGCCCGCCACCTTGATCACGTCGTCGGCCCGCCCCATGAACCAGAGATAACCGTCCTCATCCTTCCGGCAAACATCCCCGGCCGTATAGCAGCGGGGAATCGTATTCCAATAGACCAGATACCGGTCCGGGTCCTTGTAAATCGTCCGCATCATGGCCGGCCAAGGCTTCTTGATCACGGCAAATCCGCCCGCATTGGCCGGGAGCGGCTTGCCGTCCCGATCCACCACGTCCGCTTCGATACCGAAGAAGGGCCGGGTCGCGGAGCCGGGCTTCAACGGCACGGAGGGGAGGGGAGTGACAAGAATCATCCCCGTCTCGGTCTGCCACCAGGTGTCCATGATCGGCTTGGTCCCGCCCGTCACCCGGTGGAACCATTCCCAAGCCTCGGGATTGATCGGTTCTCCGACGCTTCCGAGCACCCGCAAGGACGAGAGGTCGTACTTCTTGGGCCATTCTTCGCCATACTTCATCAAGAGGCGGATGGCCGTCGGCGTCGTGTAGAAGATCGAGACCCCGTACCGTTCGATCACGCTCCACCAACGACCCGGGTTCGGATAGTCGGGTTTCCCTTCCGCCGTGAGGATCGTGGCGCCGTTCAATAGCGGGCCATAGACGATGTAGCTGTGCCCCGTGACCCAGCCGGGATCGGCCACGCAGAAATAGACGTCGTCGTCCTTCAGATCGAACACATACTTGGTGGTGATGTAAGTGCCCACCATGTAGCCGCCGTGCACATGGACAACCCCCTTGGGCTTCCCGGTGGTCCCAGAGGTGTAGAGAATGTACAGGGGCGTCTCGGCGTCGAGGGGCACCGCCTCGCAGACCGGCTTCTCGCCGGCCAGCCAGTCGTCCCAGTCGATTTCCTTGGGCGCAGACAGGGCGACGCCCGGCTTCTCCCTGCGGACCACCACCACCGTCTCGACCGACCCGCAGTTGGCCACGGCGTGATCCACCACCGACTTGAGCTGGATGACCTTGCTCCGGTCGTAGCCGACATCCGCGGTAATGACCAACCGCGACTCGGCATCCTTGATGCGGCTCTCCAGCGCCGGCGCGCTGAAACCGGAATAGACGACGCTATGGATCACGCCAATCCTGGCGCAAGCCAGCATCGCCACGATCTGTTCGGGAATCTTGGGCAGGTAGATGGTGACCCAGTCGCCCGGCTTCAAACCCAGGGCCTTCAGCGCGTTGGCACAGCGGTTCACCTGGCGAGCCAGCTCTCCGTAGGTGAAGATCCGTTCTTCACCCTGTTCGCCGACCCAAATGACCGCGACCTTGTTCTTGCGCCAGCTGTTCACGTGCCGGTCCAGGCAATTGTAGGAGATGTTGCAGGTGGCGCCCACGAACCACTTGGCCCAGGGATAGTTCCAGTCCAGGACCTTTCGCCAGGGGGTAAACCAGTCCAGCTCCTTGGCCACCCGATCCCAGAAGGCCTCCGGATCGGCGATGGACCGCTGGTACTCGGCTTCATAGTCCTTGATATAGGCTGCCGCGTTGGTCGCCGGGCTGGGGGAGACGACACGGTCTCCCCGCATCAAGCTTTCCAGATGACGCTCACCGCTTCCCATCTCAAGCCCCCTCTCCGTTCATCGGAACGGCACAGGCCCGCATTATGAGCAAGCGGCAGGCGCGGCGCAAGCCCGACCCTCCTTGACAGTCAAAAGAGCCGCAGAGTAGCATCGGCTCGACCATGGCCGGATCGCGTCAACACAGCCTCACGTTCTGCCGCACTGGCCTCCTAACCCTGGCCGGCTTCATCTTACTCATCCACACTGCCGACGCCCAATTGGGCCGCCCCGAAGGGCTCTACTACAAGTCCTGGGCGGTGGTGATCGGCATCAACGACTACCTGCTCGCTCCCAAACTGGACGGGGCCGTGGAGGATGGGAAGGCCGTCGCCCAGGCCCTCCGCACGCTCGGCTTCCAGGAAGTTCTCGAAATCTACAATAAGGACGCCAGTTCAAAGCGCTTGCATCTGATCCTCAACGACTATCTGCCGCGCAAGGTGGGACGGCATGACCGGGTCGTGATCTTCTTCGCCGGCCATGCCGACGCCAGCAAGGACATGAACAACAAGGACATCGGGTACCTGGTGCCCTGGGATGCCCAGGTCGCCAACGTCTCCAAGGCCGTGACCCTGGACCATTTGAAGGAATTCTCCCGCCGCGTCATGGCCAAACACGTGCTGTTCATCCTGGATACCTCCGTGTCCGGCTGGGATATCACGCCACCCCAGTCGCTGTCGCTGGAGGGCCGCCTCTCGCCGGAGGACGACACGGACAAACGGGCCGTCCAAGTGTTGAGCGCCGCCGCCCAAGGGGAGACGCCGGCCCGGAAAAACGGCCAGGGCCTCTTCGTGACCACGCTGCTCGCCGGCCTGCAAGGCGCCGCAGACCAGAACAAGAACGGCTGGATTATGGCCAGCGAGATCGGAGCCTACGTGGCCAAGCAGGTGAATACGGCAGGCGGCGCGCAACATCCCCAGTTCGCCCGCCTGGACGGGGACGGAGACACGGTCCTGGTCGAAGGGAAAATGAGCGCCTACCGATCCGGTCCCGAGCCGACGACGGACGCGGAACGGACCGCCGCCGCCAAGGAGGAATACGACAAAGCCTTCAGCCTCTTGCAGCAGCAGAAAGACACGTCGCTGCAGGAAGCGATCGAACGCCTGGATCAGGCCATCCGGCTCAGCCCCACCTTCGGAGACTCCTATGTGTTAAAGAGCTACCTCTACCTGGACCGTTTGAACAAAGTGGATGAGGCCTTGGCCGCCGGAGAGCTGGCCGTGAAATATGCGCCGACCAACGCGGACGCCCATTACACGCTCGGGCTCGTGCGGCAGAAGAAGGGCCGGTATAAGGAAGCGGAACAGGCATTCCTCCAAGCCCTCGCCGTCAACCCAGACTACTCGGACGTCCACCTCTCGCTCGGGGATCTCTACGCCGAGGACTTGAAGGACCGGAAGAAAGCCGTTGCGTCCTACCAACGCTATCTGGAAACGGGGCGAAACGAAAACCGCGTGCGGGACTATCTGAGCAAGGCCGGCGCGGGAGAGGCCCCAACAAAGCAGTAAGGGCGATCTTGAGTTTTGAATTCTTAGCTTTGAATTGGCCTGCGAATCCGCCAACTCAACACTTATAACTTCTCACTCAATACTATTTGTCAGTCCTGCGCCCCGCCCTTCATATAGCCGAGTCCGATCTTCAGCGCCCGTCGCGCAATCTCCGCCCATCGCACCTCAGGATACTCGGCCAGCACCGCCGCCGCCTTCGGGTCCATTACGTCCAAATCCTTGACCTTGATGATGCCATCTTCAATTTTTACGTCAGCCACAACGTATCCTCCGGTGTAGGTCTGGGCGAAGCCTGTTCGTCAGAGTGTAGACGTCCGAACGGCCAAAGACAAGGCACAGCGACGCATCGAGGGACATCTATCCCGTGCCACCATACGAAATGTGGCTTCGTTGACAGGATGGGAGTCGCGTGTTAGCATCAAAACCATCTGATTGCGAGAAGGTTCGAGCGGATCACGACATGTCGAGTGTAACCTGCCCGCCATTTTTTCCTACAACACATGATGGCATGCAACAGTCAGGAAAGAGGCCTTCCATGATCTCGATCAACGATAGGGTCGCGTGGTTCTTTCGCAGTGGCCTGACCCTGGCGCTGCTCGGCCGCCTCTCGGGTTGCGGCGGCCCGCCGGCCTGGGTCAAGAAAGGCTCCGCGGCCTACAACGAGAAAGACTCCAAGATCATCTACGGAGTCGGCTCGGTGGTGGGCGTCCGCAACGAGCCGCTGGCCTGGGATGCGGCGGAAAACATGGCGCGCGCGGACATCACCAAGCGGTTCCAGACGTACACCGCCTACTTGATGCGGAACTATGCCGCCTCCACCACCGCCGCGGACTTCACCAAGTCCACGGAAGAGCAGAACGTGGAGCGGGCGGTCAAGACCTTCTCCTCCGGCACCCTGTCCGGCGTCATGCCGGTGGACCGGTACAAGGACGAAGACAGCCTGACCTACTATGTGCTGGTCAAGATGGACTTCAAGTCCATGCAAGAGGCGCTGGCCCAGAGCAAGGAACTCTCCCCCCAGGTGCGCGACTTCGTCCGCCAGAACGGGGAGAAGCTCTTCGAGAAGCTGGAAAAAGAAGAAACCAAACGGGACAGCAAGTAACACACATGGCGATCGAACGGCAGGGAACTCTGCTGAGCGCTGAGGGCTCAGGACCGAGACTCAGCCCTCGACCCTCGGCGCTCAACCTTGCCGTCGTCGCCCTCGCCATGCTGGCGCTCCTGGCCGGCTGCGGCGAATCCACGAAGGTCACCCGCGTGGACACGGGAGTCGTCACCGACTTCAGCGGACGCTGGAACGACACCGATTCGCGGCTCGTGGCCGAATCCATGGTCAAGGAGGCGCTCAACACCCCTTGGCTCCCCAACTATACGAGGGCCAAGGGGCGGCAACCCATTGTAGTCGTGGGGACCATCCTCAACCGGAGCAGCGACCATATCAACGTGCAGACCTTCGTCGCCGACCTCGAGCGTGAGCTGACCAACTCGCAAAAAGTCACCTTCGTCGCCAACAAGTCCGAGCGGGAGGAAATCCGCGAGGAGCGGCGCGCCCAGGCCGAGCAGGCTCGCGAGGACACGCAAAAGTCTCCGGGCAAGGAGTTGGGCGCCGATTTCATGCTGAAAGGCAGCATCTCCACGATCGTAGACGAATCCGACGGCGTCCGTGCGACCTTCTTTCAAGTGGATTTGGAAATGATCGATTTGGAGAACAACGTTAAGTCCTGGTTCGGGCAGAAAAAGATCAAAAAAGTCGTCGAACGCAAACGCACGGTCTTTTAGGTTCGCGGCTTCGTGAGCCCAGCCATTCCATCCTGGGCCCTGGTCGCCTTGGCCTCCTCCCTCACACGACCCCGTTGCCGATTTCGGCCTGCTATGGCTTCCTTCCTCATCGGCCTTGCCCTGCTGACCGGCTGTAGCTCCATCAGTACCCGCTACCTGCAAGTGGACCAATCCTTGATGGCCGGCGATCCTGCACAAGCCGACCGGATCATCGAACAGGCCGAAGACGAATACGGCACCACTAGCCGCGTCCTGTATCGCATGGATCGGGGCATGACCCTGCATCTGGCCGGCCAATACCCCGCCAGTTCCGCCTTGCTGGAGCAGGCGGAAACCGAAGTCGCCGACCTCTACACCAGGCGAGTGCGGACGGAAACCAAAGCCTTTCTCGTCAACGACACCCTGCTGCCCTATGAAGGCGAGCCCTACGAGCAGGTCATGCTCAACGTGCTGACGGCGTTGAACTACGCCGTCACGGGTCAATGGAGCGAGGCGCTGGTGGAAGCCCGGCGGATCGACCAACGGTTAAACCTGTTGACCGACGAGGCCGGCGACAAAGACACCTACCGCGACGACGCCTTCGCCCGCTACCTGACCGGCATCCTCTACGAATCCACCGGCGATCTCAACAACGCCTTCATCGCCTACCGGAAAGCCTACGACCGGTACCAGGCGTCGCTGCCCTGGGCCCGTGTCAAGCCGCCGCCCATGCTCCGCGCAGACTTGCTGCGCACGAGCGAGGCGCTGGGCCTGACCCAAGAGCACGAGGAGTACAAGCAAGCCTTCGCCGGCGCCACCTGGGAGCCGGCCGAGAAGCTCCGGTCATTCGCCCAGATCGTGGTGATCGGCTATAATGGCCGGGCGCCGCACAAGGAGGACCAGTTCATCGACCTCCCGATCAGCCTGGACGCCTTGCGTCTGGTGCTGATGACCAAGGGGGCCCTGGGGCGCAGCAACCAGGATACGCGCGGGGCGGAAACGCTCCTGTATGGGTTAAGCGGTCACGTCGTCCGTGTGGCACTGCCCAAACTGGTGCCGCAGAAAACGACGATCGCCTACGAAGAGGTGGTCGTGTCCGGCGCTGCGGAGGCGTATTTCGCCAAGAGCGAGTTGACGCAGGACATCAGCGCCCTGGCCGCCAAAAATCTCAACGACCGGTTCGGGCAACTCATGCGCAAGGCCGTCGCCCGCGGAGCGGTCAAATATGCCCTGGCCGAGGGAGTGGGGCGCGGCGCGCGTATGGCGGCCTCCGGCCAAGGCAACCAAAACTTCGGACCCCTGATCGGGCTGCTCGTCGGAGGGCTGGCCCACGCCCTGGCGATCGGGACGGAAGAGTCGGACAAACGGAGTTGGCGCACGCTGCCGGACGAGATTCAAATTGCCCGACTCTGGGTCCCGGCCGGGTCCTATGACGTACGAATCAGGCCGATCGGCCGCAGCGGACGGGCCGGCCGCGATGTGAGGCAATCCATCACGCTGCAAGCAGGGGAGACCCGGCTGTTCACCGAACGGGCCTTGCCGTAATCATGACCGACCACGGGAAACCTCACATGAACCGTCTGATCATCATGGTCTGTTCGTCGTTCGTATTGATGACGTTGAGCGGGTGCGCCTGGTTCGGCCAACCCAAGCCCCCGGCCTGGATTCTCGGCCAGAGCAAGGACTATCCGCCGGATCAATATCTGACGGGGGTCGGCCAGGCGGAGGCGCAGGATGCGGCGAACGACCGGGCTTACGGAGCCGTGTCCAAAATCTTCAAGGCCGAGGTCACCGCGCAAGCCAGAGACTGGGAGTCCTTTCTCCAATTCGAAAATCGTGGCACCACCAGCGTCGAGCGACGTCTCACGTTGGACCACGTCACCCGCGTCTCGACCGACAAGGTGCTGGAGAACGTGCGAATCATGGCCGGCTGGGCCGACGAGAAAACCGGCCAGCACTATGCCCTGGCCGTCATGAGCCGGGCGCAGGCCGGCACCGCCATGCTGGGGCGCATCGGCGAACTGGACGAGACGGTGGAGGCCGAGCTGAAAGAATTTCGCCAGGCCCAAGATAAGCTGACCCAGTTGCGGCATCTCCGACGGGCCATCAAGAGCCTGGTCTTGCGGGAAGCCCACAATGCCGATCTCCGCATCATCCGCCAGAGCGGGCAGGGGACCGCCTCCAACTATAAGGTGCCGGAACTGACGGCGGAGCTAGAACAATTCCTCGCTGCCAATGTGGCCGTCAGCGTGGACGTAACCGGCGCCCAAGCCGAGCCGGTCCGCCGGGCCGTCATGGAGGGACTCATCCGCGAAGGCTTGCCCGTCACCAGCAGATTGCCGGGCCAGGCCGGCGAACAGGCCAGCCGACCGCTGGAGCTGCTGGCCAAAGGCACCGTCCGGCTCTGGAACGCCAATGTGCCGGACCCGCGCTTCCGGTACGTGCGCTGGTGCAGCGACTTCGTCGTCGTGGAGGCCGGCTCCCAACGGGTTGTCGGCGCCGTGTCCCGATCAGGCAAGGAAGGCCACCTGACCGAGGGAGAAGCCTCCGCCAAGGCCGTCCGTGTCATGCAGCAGGAATTGACGTCCGAGCTGGCGAAAACATTGGCCGGCTATGTCTATGGAGAAACGGATCCCCCAACGGCCGTTCCTCCCGCTGCCTGCCCGCGAGACGAAGGGCGATAGTCACGCCAACGATGCACCTCATCTCATGATGGAGTTGACATGCCCAAACCCATGACCGATCGCCATGCGAAACGCCCCCAGGCGGCACCGCCACACAGCCGGCAAGGTTCCAGCCGTCAGGGCAAGAAATCCGTGCTGGAACGGATCAAAGAGGACACCAGCCAGATCCAAGCCGGAAGCCTCATGACCGCCCTACGGAAGCAGGGCTACGAAGAGTTGCCCTTGGAGGAAATTCAGGACCGGCTGTCCAAGCTGCGCACGTCGCTCGCAGAATTCATCGTGTCCAGGAGGGGATGAACGATGCCCATCTACTATTTCGACACCTCAGCGCTCGTCAAACGGTACAGCCGGGAGCGGGGGACGAAGACCGTCAATGCCCTGCTCGCCAAACGCGGACGCCTGGCCATCCTCGGCTCAGTGGCCATTCCCGAATTCTATGCGGCCCTGGCGCTGAAGGCCAGGGTCGGCGAGTTGACCAGGGATGACTGGTATTCCGTCTTGTTCAAGTTCGAAGCGGAATCGGACCGCGGACTCTTTCAGTTCGTGACCCCTTCCAGCCGCACATTTTTGGCGACCAAGCAGTTCATCTTGGACTATCCGTTCCTCCGCAGCGCGCAAGCTCTCCATCTGGTATTAGCCCAGGAGCTACGCCCCTTGCGACTCTCGTTCGTCAGCTCGGACCGCCAAGTCCTGGAACTCTGCCGCCCCTTCGGCATCACGCCGATCAATCCGGAAGACGACTGAAGAATGAGCGGGGTATGGGGTCGGGACGCGCGAGGTTGGTGCTGCGAACCGGCTCCGGCCCTCGTACCTTGCGCCGGCTACGGACATTGAAAGTCGTCCTCCATCCCCTCAAGCGTCTTCACCCAGCTTTGCGCCTGTTCCAAAAACTTTCGAGCCTCCGCTGCCCGGTGCGGATCGAGCGCAGCAGCGGGGGCTCGCTCCGGCTCCAACAAGTCCATAGCCTGATTGACGGACTGGCCGGCCAGGCTCATCGTGCCGCAGACCCCCGACGACGCGGGCGGCTGCCCGCCGGCCCGCTGGAACAGCGCCTCCGCACGATAGCCCTGTTCCTGCGACCGCAGCAACGCTTCGGCGCCCCGATAAAATTTGGCGAGCGCCGGCGCCGCCTGATGCCGCTTCGCCAGTTGCCCGGCCATCAACGCCGCCTTGCCGCTGTGCATCGCCGCGCCGTCCGCATCGCCGTTCGCGATGGCCTCCTCCGCCCGTGCTTGCAACCGCTGCATCTCGGCCTCATCGCCCACCACCTGCGCAAACAGGACAGGGCTCTCGCTCCCAAGAGCAAGGACCAGGCTCAAAAGAAATCCAACTCTTATTGGATATATTCCCATGTATCAATCTGCTTCAGCGTATAATTCACCGCATCCTTGAGCTTCTTCTGCTTCGGGTCCGGCTCGGCGCTGTGCATCTTCTGCAAAGACTTGGAGAGGGCCATGAGCGGTTCATAGGACCGCTTGTCGGGCAGCTTGCCGAGCGCCAAGACCACTTCAGTCTTTACCGTCGCATCGTCAATTTTCAACGCTTCGAGCAGCGGCGTGATCACAGAAAAGTCGCTGTGCAGGGAGCCCAACACCCCCAACCCCTTGGCGGCCGCCGCCTGCAGCTCCGGCTTGCCGGACTGCATGGCGTCAACGAGCGCGGGAATACTCTCCTTGCTGCCGATATTGCCCAAGGCCACGGCCGCCGCCTTCGCCGTTTCGAGGTCGGAGCCCTTCAGTTCCTTCAGCAAACCGGGGACGGCCTTCGCAGAAAACAAGTCGCCCAAGACCGTCACAATCTGCGCCTTCCGCGCAGAGGTCGAGGCCGGATCGTTCAGCATCTTCAGCAACCGGTCGTCCTGCCCCCAGTCCGCCGTCACCAGCACCGGGAAGTCGTATTGTTCGAGCCGCTCCTTCAGCTTCGCCAAGGCGTACTGGCCCGGGCCTGCCGCCTTGGCAGCCGCCGCAGCCTGAAGCGAATCCGAGAACTCCGTGCGCACCTCCCGTTGCCAGCCCATCTTCTTGCCGCCCAGCAAATAGAGCAACTGGCAGGCCGGCCCCTTCCAGACGCGGGACGGGGAATCGGGCAGATCCGCATCGCTGCCCATCGTGGTCGTCCCCTCCCAAACCTTTCGCTGTTCGCACTTCACCTTGAAGACCACATCGGACGGCTGAGCCGGGTCGCTCACCACGGTGTATCCGCCCTCCTTGAGCCGTTTGGCCACGACGTCCTGGAGCGGGCCGGGCGGCACCGGCCCCTCGTCCGTGATCGCCACCACGTCAATGAGCACCCGATCGATTTTCGCCAGCAGGGCCTTTTGTTCTGGCTCCAACATGTCCCGGCGAGCCCAGAGGTCCGTGACATCCAGACAGGCCAGGGAGATAAGAAAGAGAAAGACGACTCGTATCATGATCTCCTCCACGAGCAAGAGATACGGCCACGCGAACCGATGCGTACGAATGGGGCAACTGTACCCAAGCATTGGGCCGTAAGCAAGTTGGAGGAGACGGGCAGCGTCTTGCGGCTTGAGCGAGAGAAAGAAGGCTTGCCCGCCCTCCCGCAATCCAGTAGACTGCCGCCTCAGTGCCGCACGCAACCTCTCGGGAAGGAGCTTGAGCCGTGGTCTATTGGGTGAAAGTGGTGTTTGTGGACAATCAGGAACTGCTTGTCAAAGACGCGATCCGGCACACGATCAGCGAAGACATGGAAGTGCTCGTAGTGGACTCCGCCAAGGAAGTCATCATCATCCCCATGAAGCAGATCAACTACATCGCCTGCGACGCCACGGTGTTTGCGTCCAAGAAATAGCTGCCTCGCCCACACGCTCGCTACGCAGCCGGACGACGCTCCGGCCTGACCAGCCGGAAGGTCACGACCACCAACAGCGCAAAGAGCACATAGATCGCGGTGAAGACCGACTCCGGCAACTCGTAGTAGAGCAGGCGGCCCACCCAACGCTGGATAAAACTTGCTTCCGGTCGTCCGGCCTGCCGCAGCGCATCCTCCCAGACCGTCAACGGGCACATCATCCCGATCAGACTTTCCGCCACGACCAAGCCAATGGCGCACACATGCGCGACGCGAAACCCATACCGT
>JBJTAZ010000290.1:0-5224 GCA_046091085.1 Nitrospiraceae bacterium | reverse complement strand
GTCCTGCGTGATCAGCGTGCCCGCCGTCCCTTGGCCCCCTTCGACTTTTGCCAGCAGTTGCTCCCCACGGCGGGTCAAGTTGTCTAGCCGCTTGTAAAGAGTGGGGTCCGCCAGTTTGGACAGGGTCCCGTTCTGATCGTTCAGCTTGGTGGCCAGGGCATTCTGTTCTTTGACCGCCTGGTTGGCCCGAACATAGAGCTCCTTGTCCGTCATCAGTTGCCCGATCGTGCCTTGGCCCTTCTCGACTTTATCCAGCAAGGCCACACTCTTTTCGGAGGCGATTTCGATGTTCTGGACCGCCTTCTTGGATTGTTCGTAGAGCTCGGGGTCTGACAGCAGCTTGCTGGCCGTTCCCTGGCCTTCGTTCAGCCGCACGAGGATCTTCTGCATCTCCTTAAGCGCGGCGTTGACGTTATCTAATGTGGCGGAGGCACCGGAAGCCAGGTTCGTCAGGTCGGACTCGGCTTCGCCGACCAGCACGCTGCCAGGGGGCAAGGCCGGCTCGGTCTGGCTGCCGGGCAGGATTTCCACATACTTGTCGCCCAGGAGGCCCATCGGCCTGATGCTGATCTTGGCGTCCCGATGGATATGCGGCGCCACGGCTTTCTGTACGGCAAAAAGGATTTCGACGTTCGGAGAATCCCGGGCGATGGCGATGCGGTGGACGTTGCCGATGTCCACGCCGTTCATGCGCACCGGCCCTCCGACCTTGAGACCTTGCGTATGGGTGACAGTGGCTCGGAACCGGACCTGGCTGGCAAAGAGCCCCATCCCTTCTTCCAGATTCATGATGACCCCGATCAGGATCGCCAGAGCCACCAGGACGAGGATGCCGACTTTCACCTGAGCCCAGTGCAGTTGCGCTTGCCGGCTCATGAGGCGCTCCGTGCCTGAGCCGGCTGCCCATTGGCGATGTCCCGGCTGGGCTCCGGTTTCCACTCCGACGGCATGCTGCTTGGATCGAGGAATTGCCTGACCGCCGGATCCTCGCACCGCTTGAGTTCGTCGGGCGTGCCGTCGAAGGCCAGCCGGCCCTTGATGAGCAACACCATCCGGTCCGCCACCCGATAGGCCGTCTCCAGGTCGTGGGTCACGACGACCTGGGTCACGCCCATGCCTTTGAGCCGGAGAATCAACCGGCCGATGACACAGGTGTTGATCGGGTCCAAGCCGGCCGTCGGCTCGTCATACAACAGCGTCTTGGCCCCGCTGGCCAGGGCTCTGGCGATGCCGACCCGCTTCCTCATGCCGCCGCTGAGCTCCGCCGGCATCTTGTCCAAAATATCGTCCAATCCGACGAAGCGCAGGCTTTCCAGTGCCTTCTCCTCGATCTCTTCGTCGGACAGTTGCCCCCGCTCCCACAAGCGATACCCGACGTTCTCGCGGACGGAGAGGGAGTCGAAGAGGGCCGCATCCTGAAACACCATGGCCATCTGCTGCCGGACCTGAAACAGGTCCCGCTCCGGCAGGCCGGTAATGTCCTCTCCACCCACGACGATCGAGCCCCTGTCGGGACGGTAAAGTCCCAGCACCAGCCGAAGGAGGGTGGTCTTGCCGGATCCGCTGCCGCCGAGGATAACCCTGGTCTCTCCCGGCTGCACCTCGAACGAGACGTCCCTCAGGATCAGCCGGCCACCCAACGTCAGGCAGACATTCGAAAATGCGATCATCGCCCCTCCGTCATACGCCGCTACGCAAACGCCATGAAAAACTTGGTGATGAAAAAGTCGCTGGCCAGGATCAAAATGGACGAGAAGACCATGGATTGCGTGGTGGAGACGCCCACGCCGGCCGTGCCCCCCTTCGTCGAGAATCCCGCATAGCAACTCACCATGGCGATGATAAACCCGAAGACCAACGGTTTCACCAGTCCTTGAATGATGTCATCGAGCTGGATCGCTTCGAAGGCCCAGGTCCAGTAGAAGTAGGAATCGATGGCCAGATAGAGCCTGGCGACCAGCCACCCGCCCAGAATGGCGATGCAGTTCGTGATGATCGTCAGCAGGGGAATCATGATCAGGCAGGCAGCCAAGCGAGTCGTGGCCAGTTTCTTGATCGGGTCCGTGCCTTCCGCGCGGAGGGCGTCGATCTGCTCCGTCACTTGCATCGAAGCGATCTCGGAGGCAATGCCAGTCCCCACGCGGCCGGCGATCATCAGGGCCGCCAGGACAGGCCCCAGCTCCCGGACGACGCTTTCGCTGATCAGGCGGGACACGTACATCGTCGCGCCGTAGGGCTCCAACTGAACCGCGCCTTGCAGAGCCAGCACCATGCCCGTGAACAAGCCGGTCAGCATGACGATGAACAGGGACCCGACGCCGATTCGGTCCAGTTGCAGCATGACTTCGCGCAGGTACCAGGGAGGCCTGATCAGGCCCGCGACGGTTTGCGCGCAGAGGACAGTGAACTCCTGCACGATCAGGAGCAGGTCGAAGAGTTTGGCGGAAAGATTGAGCGAGGTCGGCATCACCACCCCGGACGCCTGTTCCATCTGGCTATTCTCAGGCGCCATTATAGGCCAACCGTCCAAGGGGAACAATGCGGGTCGAGCCAAACACCAGGAGGAAGGGCGGCCGTCACGATTGATGGTCAGACATAGACTCGCAGCACCCTGGGACCGATCCCGCAGAGGACTTCGTAGGCAATCGTTCCGCTCCAAGCGGCCACCTCGGTCGCCGGAATATCTTCAGTGCCCTGGTGGCCGATCAGGATGACCTCATCGCCGGGACGGACGGCGCGCAGATCCGTGACGTCCACGAGCGTCATGTCCATACAGACCCGCCCCACGACCGGGCACCGCCGGCCTTGCACCAGCACCTGCCCCTTGTTGGACAGGGCCCGGCTGTACCCATCCGCGTACCCGACCGGCAACACGGCAATGCGGGACGGCCGCTGCGCGACGAACGAGCGGTTGTAGCTGACGCTATCGCCCGGGTGCAGGCTCCGCACCTGCGCCACTTGGCTGCGCAAGGAAAGGACCGGCGTGAGCCTGGCCTCTGCCGCCTGCGGAGCGGTGGAGTAGCCGTAGAGCATGAGGCCTGGGCGGACGAGGCTGAAATGCGCAGCCGGATGTTTGAGGATGGCGGCGCTGTTGGCCGCATGAATCAGCGGAACGGACAGACCTGCCGCCTGGAGTTGCGCCAGGATTTTCTGAAACCGTTCGAGTTGGATCTTGGTGTAGGCTGGATCCTCATTGTCCGCATCGGCCAGATGTGTCATAAGCCCTTCCAACCGGAGGGGGCCTCGACACGCGGGAGATTGAATCAGGGGGAGGACTTGCTCAGGATTCAACCCCAGCCTGCCCATGCCCGTGTCAACTTTCAGATGAACCGGGTAGGGGGCCGATCGGGAGCCCGCACTGTCGGCCAAAGCTGCCGCCATGTCTGGCTCGTAAATGAGCGGCGTCAACGCATAGTCCAGTAGATCGGCCAACTGGGTCTGGTTGACCGCGCCCATGACGAGAATCGGGGCCTGGATGCCAGCGTCGCGGAGCTGGGCGCCTTCCTGAATCGTGGCGACACCGAAGCGGGCAACCCCCTGCTGCAGGAGGGCCTTGGTGACGGGGACAGCCCCATGGCCGTAGGCATCGGCTTTGACGACAGCCAGGATGTCGCAGGTGCGGGCCAGGCGCCGGCGCGCCTGCTGCAGATTGGACGCCAAGGCGGAAAGGTCGACGGTCGCGGTGGTCGAGGGGATGGCGGTGAGAGCAGGCACGCTGGTCAGGGAAATCGGAGCCGCCGCGGGGCCCGCTCAGATCTCGAGGATTTCCTCGTCCTTCTTCTTGATGATCTGGTCCACTTTCAGGACGTACTGATCGGTCAATTTTTGAATCTCGACTTCCGCCTTGCGGACATCGTCCTCCGACAGATTGCCGTCCTTGTGCAACGCCTTGAGTTCGTCGTTCCCTTCGCGGCGGATGTTGCGAAGCTGGACCTTGTTCTCCTCCCCATGCTTTTTGCACAGCTTGGTCAGGTCTTTGCGCCGCTCTTCCGTGAGGGCAGGGACAGGGATGCGGATCAACTTGCCGTCGTTGGACGGGGTAAGCCCGAGCCCGGAGGCCTGGATCGCTTTTTCGATTTCCTTGATGAGCGCCGGCTCCCAGGGCTGTACCGTGATGAGGCGGCTCTCGGGCACGCCCAGATTGGCTACTTGCTTGAGCGGCGTCGGAGTCCCGTAGTAATCCACCTTCACTCCGTCGAGCAGAGCGAGGGACGCGCGGCCGGTTCTGAGGGTGGCCAGATCCCGCTTGAGATGCTCCAACGCCGCTTCCATCCGCTCCTGAACGCGTTTTTGCGTGGCGCCTGACATAGGCCTCTCCCTCTTGCCTCACCGACCGCCGGCGGTCACGAGCGTCCCGATCTTCTCCCCGCGCACGACCTTGGCGAGGTTGCCGCGTTCCTTGAGATTGAAGACGATCAGGGGCAGGTTGTTGTCCATGCAGAGCGTGATGGCCGTTGAATCCATGACTTTCAGATTCTTGTTGATTATGGACAGAAACGGCACCTCGGTGAACATTTTGGCCGTCGGGTTGGTGACCGGGTCCGCTTCGTAGACGCCGTCCACTTTCGTGCCCTTCATGATCACGTCGGCTCCGACTTCCATGGCGCGGAGTGCTGCGGCCGTATCGGTTGAAAAGTAGGGGTTACCGGTCCCGCCGGCGAAGATGACGACGCGTTTCTTTTCGAGGTGCCGGATCGCCCGGCGGCGGATGTAGCCCTCGGCCAATTGCCTCATCTCAATGGCCGATTGGACGCGGGTGGTGACCCCTTTGCGCTCCAGCGCGTTTTGCAGCGCCAGTGCGTTGAGCACGGTGGCCAGCATTCCCATGTAATCGGCGGAGGCCCGCTCCATGCCGGTGGCGCTCGCCGCGATACCGCGGAAGATGTTTCCGCCGCCGATGACCAGCGCCACTTCCACGTTCAAGGCAACGACAGCGGCCACTTCCTCGGCCAGACCTTCCAGCACGGAGGGTTGAATACCGTAGCCCTGGTCGCCGGCTAGAATTTCGCCGCTGATCTTGAGAAGGATCCGCCGGTATTTGGCGGCATTCATTCGTGCCCCAGTTGGTACCGCGTGAAGCGCCGGATGGCCATGTTCTCGCCGATCTTGGCGATTTTCTGCGCCACGAGATCCTTGATGGTGACGGTGGGATCTTTGATGAAGGCTTGCTCGAGGAGGCAGCTCTCCTGGAAGAACTTTTCGAGCTTGCCGTCCACGATTTTAG
>JBJTAZ010000289.1:0-32700 GCA_046091085.1 Nitrospiraceae bacterium | reverse complement strand
AGTCACGTAGAGGACGCTGACCAGCTGTGGATCCACCGCTCTCGCCTCTTCTTCCGAAAGGACCTTCACAGAAAGGCCGGGTGCCGAAGCCACTTCTTGCACGCTCAGGTTCTTTGAATGGAGCATCCGCTCCAAATGCGGCAGGCAGGCTTTGGAGTAGATCGCATGCATGGGCTGGAGTCCGGTCGCCAGACGGACGATCACCACATCGGCATCCCGGCCAAGCTCCACCATACGCCGGATCAGCGAAGCCGCTAGAAAAGGCATGTCACAAGCCGCCGCAAAGACCCGAGGTTGGCTTGCGAGAGAAAGGCCGGTGTAAAGCCCTCCCAACGTCGCACATCCGGGTATCAAGTCGGTCACTATCCTGGCCGGCCGGCTCTTCAATTCAGGCAAGGGTTCCGCCACAGACACCAGGACCTCCTCAAACAAGCCTTCCAGGACAGCCAGAGACCGTTCCAGCAGGGTCTTCCCGCCAAGGTCGATAAACCGCTTGTCCTGCCCCATCCGGCGGCTCTGGCCGCCGGCCAGCAAGAGACCGGCGAGCTGCTCTATCGGAAAACTCATATCGGTGCCCAGCGACCGTTAAAGAAAAAAAAAGGGGGAGGGCTACCCCACCCCCTTTCCGAACCTGTCACCCCTTACGGGTTAGACTTTGCCCTTTTTCTTGTTGGCCCGGCGAGTCAACACCCAGCCTTCAAGCACCACGAATCCGATCGCAATCAGAGTCGGGTAGATGTAGGTCTCCTTGGGAATGGGCGGTTCCAAGACCGTGTAGTAGAAAGCGGAGACGGCCATCTTGCGGCCAGCGTCCCCATTGTGGCCGTCCCACGCGAAGAACACCGTCGGGATGTATTTGCCCATCTCGAAGTAGGTGTCCTCATCGTAGTCTTCCTTGATGGGCCGGCTGATCATCAACGTCCAGCGGCCATCCTTCCACTCCTGCTTCAAGACCTTGAGCTTCTCGGTATAGTCGTCCCGATCTTGGAAGTCCTGGTCCCATCCGGTTCCCGTGAAGGCCTTGATCGTCCCGTTGGCTTCCCACTTCACGATGTCCACCGGATACTTCTGATCGCCCCAGAGATAACGCGGCTTGATGGGTGCCGGGAGCTCTTGCCACTTCACCGGGAACTGGACGGCAAAGGCGTCGTTGTAGACCGGGTACTTGCTCTGCTGAGCAGCGATCGAGTCGCCCTCGCCGGTCTTCGGCGCCTGTTCCTTCACTCCAAAATTTTCCACGTTCACTTGGGTCGGCTCCCAGGGCAGCTTTCCTTCCGCCACGCTCTTGGACCGATCATCCCACTGGAACAAGAACACGATGTTCTTCTCGTTGTATAGGGACTTGACCCAAACATCGTCGATTCGGTTCACGAAGTTCCGTGGTTTGTGCGTGATCTGCCCGCCGAACAGCACAATCCGGCGCTCGCGCTTCTGCCACATTTCGTTCTCGGGATCATCCGAGATTTCCCCTTCCAAGACCGGGCCGGACCGGATCACAAAGTTGACCTTCGGCTTGTCGGTCAAGGGATCGATTGGCAGCGGCTGCCCTTCAGAATCCCGCTCGCAGAGCGAGTTCACGAAATTGGCAATATGCCACCGCTCTTCGACCGTGGTGTTGTCCGCAAAGGACGGCATCGGAGTGCCGCTGACCCCTGTGGAGAAGGTCCGGAAAATGTTCTTAATGTTGTAGGGATCCTGGCGGCTCCCGCGGAAGTTCCAACACTTGTGCCAGTTGGCCGGCTGGATCGGAAAACCCCAGTCGTCCTTCAGGTTGAACGCATTGCCATCCCCACGCCCCGTGACCCCGTGGCACTCGATACACTTCTTGTCCACGATCAACTGAGCGCCCTTTTCTAGGCTTTCCTTGCTGACAGGAATCGGCTTCATTTCGTCCAGCTGCAGCACGGTCTGCGTTTCCGTCGCTTTGTCGTCGAACTTCCGGTCCTTAATGAGCTGGGTCGTCACAAAGGACAAGACTTGCAAGCGCTGCTCCTCGGTCAGGATGCCTTCCCAAGATGGCATCGCCGATCCGGGAAGCCCGTGAGTCACGGTCGCAAACAAATCGTTCTCAGCCTCGACGGGCTTTTTGGAGTCGAACAGCGGCAATTCGCCGCTGGCCGTCCGCCTGATTTTGAAGGTTCCCTGGTTGAAGTTGCGGGGGCGCGGCCAGAGCCGGTCGGCGGCCGGACCGTCGCCAGCCCCGTCCACCCCATGGCACCACACGCACTTCGTAAAATAGACCCTCTTGCCCGCCTCGATCATCTCTGCAGACGGGAGCGGAGCCAGCTCGCCTTTTTTAAAGCCCTCGGGAACTCCACCTTCCTGCGCGAAGATGGAAACTCCTGCGCTGCCGGAGACCATCGTGATCCCCAGAGCCGCCATCGCGACTAACAGCACCTTACTCGTCACATGCCTCATAGCTATACCCCTTCACCGAAAGATGTGTGGGATTAATCCCAAGTTCTCGGATAATAGCCGGTGTGCCAATATTCAAACAGAATGACCTTCCAGATTTCGTCCGTGGTCAAGTGCTGCTCCCACGGCGGCATCACCGAAGCCCAGGGAAACCCTTCGTTGGGCAGCCCAATCCCGCCCTTCGAAACACGCCAGAAAATGAAGGTCTCCTGCAGCTGCGCGATTGTTCCCGGGTCCGTAAAGTTGGCTGGAATCGGGTTGAAGGCAAAGGCGTGCAAGCCGCGGCCATTCAAGTTGTCGCCATGACAGAAGTGGCAGTTTTGGAAGAAAATTTCCCCGCCTTCGCGCACGTATTTGAGATACCCCTCTGCTTTCTCATCCCAGGGATTGGCTTCGGGCTTCATCAGCCGGCCCATCGCCTGCTCGACGATCCTGGCGTTGGAATACTCCTGGTCGTATTTCCCTTCCGGGTTGACCCGGTAGGGATTCTGAGACGTTTGGAGCACGAAGGTCTTGCCGTGCACCTTGGTGCTGGCCGGCGGCGCCGGATGCACCGTACGCAACTCGACCGGTTCATCCAAGTTCGGCAGGAAGGAGCTGTAGGAGAAGCCCCAAAGTAGGATGGGCAGCGCGATCAGATACATCGTGCGGAGCGCCTTGTGAAAACCAGTGTTGGCATCCAGCACGTTCATGATCGGTTGCTTGAACTTCTTCCAGTCCTCTTCGTTGCTGGACATCCACATAAAGACCGCGATCAGCGATACCGTCCCATACATTGCACGCACGCTGAATGGAATGGGCGGATATACCCTAAACTTGAGGTATAGGAGAATATACGCCCAGAACAAAATTCCCTGCCAAAACCGAGGCAACTGGACACCGCCAGCACTGAGTAGATAACTCATCACGGCAAAAATCGCCACACTAACGGCAAGCTCAGACAGCATCTGCATCGGCATGTAGCCTTCCACCAGCTTGAGGGACGTGGCTGGAAGGACACCGAAAGCCAGCAGTGCGATGAGCACGACCACCAGCCCTCCAAGTACTGATCCGATTAATACCTTCATCGTCCGGCTCTCCTTCTTACACTCCGTATCCTAATGCCAAGCATTAGGAAATTTTGGGAGGTTCCTTCCCCTCTTGCAACTGGGAGAGATAGTCCACGATCTTGTTGAGCGCGCCGGCACTCAGCTTCTTTCCGAACTCTTTCGGCATCGTGTTGTCCGGGAAGCCCTTGACCACATACGCGCTGGGGTTAATGACCGACTCCGTGATGTACTCGCGCGTCGACTTGGCCGCACCCTTATAGGCCGGGTCTTTGATCCGAGTCGGCGCATTGGTGCCCTCAACCAGCTTGGGACCGATGGTTCCGACCGCACCGGCAATGCCAGGAATCGTGTGGCAAGCCACACAGGTCGCTTTCTGGAAGATCTGATCCACCGGCTCTTCGCCCGTCGCCAAAACGCCGCCACCAGCGCCAGCCGGCTTATCTTCCTGCTGCTTGGGCCGGTCAGCCTCTGGGATGAACTTCTCGTAGGCCTTGGTGATCTCCTCGAAGGTCGGAGCCTCCTTCCCCTCGCGAATGTACATCCACGTATCTACGGCCGCCAACTCGCCCAACGACAAGGAAATGGGCGGCTTGTGAATCGCCGGCATGGGGCTCTGCTTATCGTTGGTGCCCTTCACTCCAAACCCAGCCACGACGTAACAGCTCGGGCAGGAATGAGACTCGGCTATATATTCCTGTCCGGTTTCCGCCGTTCCCGCCCCAGGGAAAGCCTCTTTCTGTTCCGTATCGCGATCGCCTGGCTTCCCTTTATGGTAGCGGGGATCATCCAGCCGAGTTTTGGCCCGATCGGGCACGCCCCAGAGGTTCGGTGCCCGCTCGCTCAGGAAGCCCTCATTGAAACCGTGGCACAGCGGGCATTGGCCCTTGCCAATCGCACCTTGCACTTTGCTTTGCCCGATCCCGCCAAAAATGATCTTTTCTCCTTCGTCGGCCAACTGCTGGGCTGACATGCTACCGAAGTCCAGCTTGACCTCCGGCGGAGGGAACCCGCCTTCCACCTGGGGCAGCCAGTTTCCGTAGCCGGAGAGACCGGCAGCGACCAAAAACATGAATCCGCCAATCTTGAAGAGCGCTCCGAGGTTGCTGAAGTAAATGCCCATCATGAAGGCCAGCGCGGTAATCATAGCCAGGGAGACAGGCAGGAGGCGCGAATTGGCAAAGAAATTGATCTTGTAGTTCGCAATGGCCATCAACAACATGAATGCCGCGATCGTGCCGATGAAAGTCTTAAACGTCGCCTGCTTCTTTTTCACAGGATCGCTGATGCTCACCTGGAAATAGACGAGCAAGCAGGCGAGAAAGGCCAATACCGGCCACCCCATGTCTAACGCTGCTTGAATTAACTCGACCACGTGACAACCCTCCTGGGATTCCCGCCCGGGCTAACCCGAACAAGACACCCTGCAAGTCTTGAAAGGCCGCAGAACGTTAGTGTCCAACTGCCGGTTGCGGAGCGCTCCCGGGAACCGGCGCCTTCGCTTCCACCGGCACCTTCTTCGCGCCCAGCGTGCCAAGCCAGAAGACGAACATAATGCTGATCCAGAAGAACAGAACGTTGAACGAAATCATGTTGGCCGCAAATCCCACCGTGTGCGTGTAGGCCCAGGGGGAATTGTCCCGCATGATTTCATTCACATGCCAAAACAGCCGCACCGAGGAACGGATGTAGCCCATCAGGCCCATCATCCAGGTGAACGCCGTGGCCAACATGATCAAGGCGTACTGCGACCGCACCGATATCTTGCCCCATTCGATCGGCCCGATTTGCTTGGCCCCCTTCAACATGGAGAGATTCAATGCAGTCATAAAGAAGAGACAGGAGAGCGTGGTCGCCACCTGCGGGACAGATAGCCCGACGCGAACGTTGGCTGGAATGAAGTACCCGTATATCGCCAGCCACACGATATTCACGTAGGCGAAGAAGAAGAACACGCCCATGAAGATGTTGCCGAACTTAGACCAAGATACGGCAGGCACCCGATTCCCGCGCTGATACCAGATGAAGGTCAGCACAGTCGTCGTGATGATCACATTGATGCCGCCGTTCTTCGCGGACATGACTCCGTAATTCCCCAACACCGGATGCTGCTGGCCGCCCATGGCCTTCAGCTCGGCAGGGGTCATCACGATTGTGTGCGGCGTGATGAATACCAGGAATCCGCACACCAGCAAGAACACGAAATACTTGATCCAGCGCTGGAATCGCTCGGCACCGCGCATCCGCCCCAGAGCTTGCCAGAGATAGTAGTTGGTGCTCAGGAACAGGATCCCGATCATGGTCGCCTGGATAATGAACAGCCAGGCCAACAGACCGCCCATCAGCGTGATACCCATCTGCTGGCGGTAGGCGTACACTTCCCGCATCAGCCAATAGCCGGCAAAGGGTAACGGAATCAAGAAGGCCACACCCAACGACATAGCAATGTAGCCCATCCAATCATAGTGGGCCCGCTCCTCATCGGTTTTTGCCGACAGGAATCGGTAGGCCGCATAGGCAGCCACCACACCGCCACCAAAAGCCATGTTCCCCAGAATCCGATGCACGTTCAACGGATTCCAGAGCGCCGTATGGATCACATGCCAGATGTTGCCCAGGAATCGCCCCTGCTCATCCACACCAGCAGGCGACATCATAAACCCGATCCAGGAATTGGCCAGAAACATCAACACGGTCCCGATCACGTTCAGGATCACTGACATACTCAAGTGGATCCACTTCAGGAATCCCTCTTTCATCTTGTCCCAACCATAGTAGTAGATGTAGAGGGTGCCGCTATCGGCCACGAACATCAACGCATAGATGTGCATGACAGGACGGAAGATGCTCGAGAGATACCCGAAGAAGGCGGGATAGAGGGTCAAGAAGGTGAAGATCAGGATACCGCCCAGGATCGCGGTGAGCGAGTAGGCCGTCAAGCTGATCTTAATGAAGTCATAGGCGAGCTGGTCATATTTCTTAGCCATCGCCTTATCCTTCGTCATCACCCCCATGAACTCGATGACCATACAGAAGATGGGCACCGCCAGCACGAAGCTGCCGTAGTAGAGATGCTGCTGGTTGGCGAACCAGAGGAGTACTCGGCTCTCGAAGTTGTAGCGCGGATAGTCCTTCGTGTTGTCGCCGGTCTTAGGAGCCGGCTGCCCAGACACGATCCCCTCGGTCTTGTAATAGACGTCGCGCGCCTTTTCGACCTTTTTGTCCTTGTCCCCCTCGCCTCCCTCCTTCTTGACCACGTCCGCGGGAGGTCCACCGGCCGGAGCCCCTCCCCCGCTTGCGAGCGCGGGGACCGAGACCACGATCGGCAGGAGAAGGAGGACAATCATCGCGCTTAACGCCATGATCGCCAGCGTCTTCTTTCTGGTCAAACTGCCCATGACTCCCTCCTTAAACGATACTGACACGAGATGGTGACAAACAAGCCTACGCCCGAATCCCGACGCTCTCGCCCTACGTCGGCGCGGCGCGTATATGATGACGTCAGGCTACTTCCGAAACAGATACCAATAGTCCAACCCCTGCATATCCATCAAAGCATGATCCACGAATGTAAAATAGCTCAAGGCGATAATCACGGACACGATCACGGCGACGACGGGATTATTCAACGCGCTCATTGCCTTCCTCTCCTCCTGCCACGACACAGCGCTCGCGTGGCACACCAGACCAGAGTTAAGATTCATCCCTCAGCAGGGACACTGGATGCCAGCAAACCAATAAAAAAACCAGAGGCCCACCGCGCAAGTGATGTAGAAAATCATCTTGCCGATCTTAACCTTCAACTCACTGTCCGGCTTGCCCGGTGCGCTTGCGACGGCTTCTCCCATTGTTCCTTCTCCTCAGCTACAACCTTGGTTGATGGCCTACGCCTCGTTCAAAATCAACGTCTGCCGACGCCTTGACAGACCGCTAAGTCTATGTTATTGCTCTCTTCGTTGTTTCTACTGAAGAGGGCAGACGATGAACAAAAACTCAAAAGTGTTCGACATTATAGTTTTGGCCGGAATGGTTGTCAATATAATTTTGGCCGTGTTTTTGATCCTCTACTACTTTGATTTTCTATGACTTTTTAGTGATCGGCGTCTTGATTCCACCCGCCCCGTCCGCGACAGAAACCACGCAACGAAAGCCGATCGTTTCATCGCGAAAATCCGGAACCATTTTGCTCCGACTGGTAATCCGCACGTCCGATCCCTGGCTCGTATATCCTCCGCCACGCATGACTCGAAACACACCGTGTTCGGGTCCGGCGGGATTGCGATCAGTTGGATCGCGATACGCCTCTTCTCCATACCAATCAGCAACCCACTCCATGACGTTTCCCGTTCCATCTGCCACGCCATAGGGACTGACATCGCGCTTGAACGAGCCAACAGGCGACGTCGCTTCAAATCCGTCTCGCGGCGAACCGCCGTTGAAGGCCAATTGGTCCGGTTCGTTCCCCCATGGCCACAACCGGCCATCCGTACCCCGCATGGCCTTCTCCCATTCCGCTTCGGTTGGCAACCGCTTGCCAGTCCACCGGCAATAGGCATCGGCGTCCTCCCATGACACATAGGTGACGGGCTGGTTCACACCTTTCATACGGCTGATGTTCTTGGCATAGCGTGACGGAGGCGCCGCTTTGCGATGACCCGTCGCGGCGACAAAGGCTTGGTATTGCGCATTGGTGATTTCGTAGCGGTCAATGGAAAAGGCATCTACATATATCATCCGCTCCGGTTGTTCGTCATAGCCGCCAGCCTTGGTTCCGCGCAGAAAGGGGCCGGCTGGAATCGCAACCATTTCTTCCGAAATTGGCTGCTCGTTCGGATCTGCCGGGCCGGCAATAGGCGGGACCTGAGTCTTCCCCTCTCCGGGAACGAAAGGAACGTCCGGCGGCGGCGTGGTGCCCCGCAAGATGCCCATAACCGGAAAGCTGGTAAAAGCGAGCACCACCAACAGAAAGGCGATTTTAAATTTGGTTTCCAGCATGACTCACAAATACACCCGGGGCCGCCGGCAAACACCGGCGGCACAGTTAACCTTTTACCTTCTTGGCATCGACGTGCGGCTCATCCGCATCTTTTGCGCAGCGAACTCCGATCGTCGTGTCGGTCCGCCACATTTTTGCCTGAAAGCGCTTTGAAAGCCGTGCATTGTGATACGTTTCCCGCCACGAACCACCACGAATGACCTTGTGCTGCCCATCTTCAGGACCGAGGGGATCGCGATAGGGCGCCTTTTGATAATACTGCTCGCTATACGTGTCGGCCACCCACTCGGCCACGTTGCCCGTCATATCATACAGCCCATACAAGCTCCGCCCTGACTCAAAGGACCCGGGAGGCGCCAGATACTTGAAGCCGTCCTCATCGCCATCCACGTTCGCATGGCCGGAGCCAAAGTCATCCCCCCACGGGTACCGGCGCTTTCCTTCGCCGCGACCCGCTTTTTCCCACTCCGCTTCGGTGGGCAACCGTTTGCCAGCCCACTTGCAATAAGCTTCCGCATCGGCCCAGGACATACCCATGGCCGGCAATTCCGGCTTCAGGATTTTCGCCTGATCGTCTTCAAACACCGGAATAAAGGGTTTGCCGCGCTTAGTCATCTTGACGAAACGTTCATACTCGGCCTGGGTCACTTCCTTCTTATCCATATAATAGGTGCGCAGATAGACTTGGCGTTCGGGCGCCTCGTCCGGATCTCCGTCTTTGCTCCCCATCGTGAACGGCCCCTCGGGAATCTGCACCATCTCGCGCCCATCATCGCCAATCAGTGTTTTGTAGATCGAATAGTCCTGTGGCGCCACCGCAACGACCGGTGTGCTTTCCACGACAATGGACTCAACCAACAGCCGCTGCTGTTTGGCCCGGTATGACTCGTATACCAGCCCCACAATCATCAAAATAAATGAGGCAAACACAAAGATGATCGATCCGATCAGCACGCCCCTATTTTCCATAGTCCCTCACGGAGCCTCCCGGTGTTCGCCTGACGGAACTTGTTCGCCAACGGCAGCCCGTTTACGTTCGGCCCACATGTCCATCAGCATGGAGTACTGGACGCCCAGAAACCCGCCCATTGCCGCCCCGGCCCCCGCGCCGACGGAAATTTTCTCCGCCCCGGCCAGCAGCCAGGCCAAGAGGCCGCCCATGATCGTCCCGATCAGGATGCTGACCAGAAACCGCCGCCCCCCGAAGAGACCGACCACCAGGCCCATTACCAGGCCGAGTCCAATGGCGATCGGCAGCACCCCGCCACCCATGAGCAACCCCAGCAAGGTGCCGACGGTCCCCATGACCAGTGCACCCAATAACATATCGATGATCTTGCGGGAGGGAGCGTGAGCCGTCGTGCCGCTGGAGATCACATGTTCCTCGAACAACCCGCTAGTGAGATGAGACGGACAGGGAACCGAAATCCACTTCGACGCCCGGCCCGCCTTGCAGGGAGATGCCCCAGGCCTTGTCGGCCGGCTCGTGCTGGTGAATCCGCTTGAAGTCATCGTAGACGTTCACCCGTTCTTCAATCCACTCTCCGACCGGTTGCGGTCCTGACCGGAGGACGATTTCGGAGGCACCGAACATGCCCCCCTCCGTTGCCGTGCCCTTGGCTTTCGCCGAACTCCAGACGTACTTGTTGGCCACGGGAATCACCATTAAGTCGGTATCCAGCGAGACGAACACTGCGGCGATGGGCTCCGCACCGGCAGGCGCTGCTTTCAACCTCCAGCGCCACGTGAGCACCGGCATGGCCTTCGGATCCCACGAAATCTTCCGTTTGTATATCCGCTGATCCGCCTTGCGCACGGCCAGGAAAGGCTGCGCACCGTCCTGCTGCACCGTATAGCTCTGCCGCGCCTTGCCCTCTCCATGTTGGGCCTTCCAATCTTTCGGAAACCCATCCGCATCCTTCGCCGTGAAATCCTCCAGCACCATTTGACCGGCCGGCTGGGCGTCCAGCCCAGTTCCCGGCATCACGAAACATCCGATGCCAACCAACAGTGCCGACAGCCATCGCTTCATGACGGCTGTACCTCCTGCGACCCGGGAAGGATCGGCTGACCGCGCTCCGGCACAAGACCTTTCACCGGGACAGGTCCTCGGTCGCGGCTGCTGATCCAGAACAACAGCAGGACGGTCAGCCAGAAGACCACCATGTTCAACGTCACCATTTTTGCGGCAAATCCCAACGACGGGGTATAGGACCAGGGAGACAGGTCCGGCATCAACTCGTTTACATGCCAGGAGAGCCGCCCTGACGATCGGATATAACCCATCAGGCCCATGACCCAGGTGAAGGTCGCCGCCAGACCGAACAAGGCGACCATGCCGCGCACGGAGATCTTGCCCCATTCGATCGGCCCATGCACCTTCGCGCCCCGCATCATGCTCCGGTTCATCAGCAGGCCGACCACCAGCACCGTCAACGTCGTCACCGCTTGCGGAGTGGACAGGCCCACCCGCACGCTGGCCTGCAGATAGAACCCATACACCGAGAGCCAGATGATGTTCGCAATGCCCGCCGCAAACAACGTCCCCAGCAGGATATTGCCTGTAGTCGTCCAGGACACCGTCATCGCTCGATTGGCTCGCCGGAAGAAAATATAGCTGAGAGCCGTCAGGCAGATCATCACGTTGATCGCCCCGTTCTTGGACGACATGACTCCATAGTTGCCGATCACCGGGTGTTGCGCCCCGCCCATGGCCTTAAGCTCGCTGGGCCCCATGACCACCGTATGCGGCGTCAGCCATACGAACAGGCAGCCCATCAGCGCCCAGACCAGGTACTGGAAGTAGGGCTGGTACCGCTCGCCGCCCTTCATACGGCCCATGCTCTGCCAGAGATAATAGTTGATCCCCAGGAACAGGACACCGACGAGCAGCGCCTGAACGACGAACAACCAGGTGAGCAGCCCGCCCATCATCGTCACTCCCATGCTCTGCCGAAACGCATAAACTGACCGCATCAGCCAGTAGCCGGCGAAGGGCATGGGCAGCAAGGCGCAGACCGTCACAAAGAGAAAGACGTATCCGACCCAATCATAATACGCCCGCTCCTCGTCGGTCTTGCTCGTCAGGAAGCGATAGGAGGCATACGCAATGACGACTGCGCCGCCCGACATGATGTCCGCCAAAAACCGGTGCACGTTGAGCGGATTCCACAAGGCCGAGTGGAGCAGGTGCGTCACGTTGCCCAAATACCGTCCCTGCGCATCCACACCGGCCGGCGCCATCATGAACGCAGCCCAGGCATTGGCCAGGAGCAGGAGCAGCCCGCCGAGGCTGTTCACCACGACGCCGAGGGAAACGTGCAGCCATTTCAAGGCCGGCGCGGCCATGCGATCCCAACTGTAGTAATAGGCGATGAGGCAGGCGGACTCCGCCACAAAAACGAAGGCATAGACCGGCATCATCGCCTTGAAGGTTCCGCCCATGTAGCGCATGAAGCTGGGATAGAGCCAGAGAAACATGCTCAGCATTAGCGAACCCACGACTGCCGTCAGGGACAGGGCCAGCAGCGAGACGCGCAGGAAGTCCCGGGCCAGCGCATCGTAGCGGGCCGCCACCGTTTTATCCCGCGTGAACAGACCGATCAACTCGATGATCACACAGAAGATCGGCAGGGCCAGGACAAACCCGCCGAAGTAGGTATGCTGTTGGGTCACAAACCAGACAAATGTCCGATTATCGAATGAACCGTAGCGCGGATAGCGCGTCTCGTCAGCGGCAGGGGCCGGCGGCCCGATCGGCGTGCCGCCGGTTTTGTAATAGATGTCCTGCGCCGGGTCCGAGTCCGATTCCGCCTGCGCCGGGTGGGTCAGCACCGGCAGGATCGCGAGCGCAAGCGCCAACAACAGACCGATCAGCCTGGCGCCATTCGCCCACGAAACAATCCCTCCATGCGCCGCCGGCAACCGCATCTAGCTTCGCCTCCCGCTTTCCTCATAGACAATGCCCGCCGGCGGAAGAGCCCTGTCGGCCGGCATCGGCTGCGTTTTCGACAGGATGCCAAAGACAAAGGGACAACGCAACAGGGAAGTGGGCACGGCCTGATGGATCCGATCCTCCAACGCACGCCGGTATCCAAGGTAATAACAATACAGGGCCATGACCCCCGTCACCGCCAGACCGATCGCCGCGTGGAGCGCACCACTCATACGATCCGGCCGCAAGAGGAACGTCACTGCCCCGGCCAGCACCAAATAATAGGTGGCGGCAAAGGCCAGGCCCGGCCACCACCAAAACCGGAAGATCTCCGGCCAGCCCAGCGAACCGACGGCTGCCAGCCACCCGCCCGGCCGTTGCTGTCCCGACAGATAGGCAGGCAAGGCAACAGAGCCGGCCAAGAGACTCATCGCCGCGAACTGGAGCAACAACGCACGGTCTCCCTCTGCCAAGCCAGACAACGCCGCCCCCAACGTGGCGCCCCCCAGGCCGGCCAGCAACGCCCACTGGGCCACAGCCCCCGGTTGCTCTCGAGCCAACGTGCGCAACGCCGTTCCATCCGGAAAGGTCAGGACCGACAATCCATCGCGCTGCCCCCGCCGCACATGCCCGATCTCGAAGGCATCTCTCGCCACCGATGTACAGGCAATGATGATAGCCATCATGGCCGGCCCATCCGGGTGTAACAGGTAGTCGTACCCGGCCAGGATTTTGAGCAAGGCCAGCACCATCAGTGAAAGTTGCACGCCATAAGCAAAGCCGATCCAGCCAGCCACCCAAGCAAGCCGACGGCTCCCGTCTTCCTTCCACACAATTGGGAGCCCGATCCCACGTCCAACCTGATAGGCCCAGAGGGCCGTGGCCGCTGAAATACACCCGCTGATCGTGAGCAGGAGAAACGGATCTGAGAGCGGGTCCGCATGCTTGACCAGCCGGTAGATGACAAACGCAATCAATCCCGGCACAAACATGACCAGCCGTTTGCGTTTGCGGACCGATTCTTCGGTCACCGCCAAGGTCAAGCGCGGCAACACTCGCAATGTCAATCGATGCAACATACGCAACCCTCAGGCGTGAGGCGAAACCCCTTTCCCTACCGCCTCCCCCTCACGTCTTCTGCGCCGCCATGCCGAAGTAGCGGGCCTTCACTTCTTCCATCAGAGCCACTGTCACCTGCACAAGGCCACGCTCCACGGCAGTGCGTTCCAACTCCAATCTCGCCATGGCCCGCACCGGACCCGGCACATTCACGAGCCGTTCCTCCGCCTCCGGCTCCCAAGCCACCGCCCCGCCCTGCCTCGCCTGGGCCATCAAGGCCATCGTCACGACCCGCTGGTTGTGGGACCGGACATAGTCTTCGACCTCTTGGTTCACCAGCGAAGCCACATAGGGAGGCATCCGGTCCAGCACGTGGCGCGCATCGTCACTCCACACCAGGCGATCTACGAGCGGCAAGGTTTCCGCCTCTACGCCCTCGCAACCGACGGCGAATCCACAGCCCAGACATTCAGAACGGACGAGCCAAGCGGCATCGCTCACTCCCGCCAGGCACTCGTCCACCCCTTGCGTATGCATCCAGCGCCCGCAGCCGCACACCAGCATGGCTTATCCGATCTTTCCGGGGTAAAGGATGTACAACATCGTATAGGTCACCGTGCCGGTCAGAAACAGCACGCAATAGACGATCATCGTGAAGCGGCCCAGCACCCGGTGACGTCGCTCGGCGTTCGGCCAGACCCGCTGAATGGTGATCTCCACGGAGAACACGATCGCGATCAGCAGGAGCAGGCCCAAATAGACCATCAGCTTGCGCGAGGAAAATCCGGCGCTGGCGACGCGGACCGCAAACAAGAGCAGGATCACCGCCGTGATGCCCCCGAATATCTTGCCGACCTTACCCCATGAGGTCAGCAAGGTCATATCCTTGAGCATGCGCTTCCCCTGATCGAAGGCCTGCGCGCGGAACCCCAACACGATCATATACACGGCCATCACCAAACCGACGATGACAAGAATGATATGGACGGTCAGCAACGGGATGAACACATGATCGTAGAGGCCCTGCGACCCGCCGAACCCTTCCTTCCCTTCCACAGCCAACACGCCGAGCTGCCGAAAGAGATAGTAGTTCGTGAAGAACACCAGCATCGTCACCATCCCGCCGAGCATCAGCCAATGGTGCGCATCGGCCTGACGACGCTTGGCCTGCACCCACCCGACGATGAAGAGGCCGGTAAAGAGGGTCGCCATGAGCTGGCTGATATCCGCGCCCAAGGTTGCGTGGGTCCCGAAGAATCCCGGCTGCTTGAGCCATTCCAACATATGGACTAGGCTCCCTTCGTTCCCTGCACGACTGCGGTCCGTTCCAACTCGACGACCGAGGTGAATCCGGCCGCTTCCAACCAGCCTATCGCTTCGGCCGTCGTGTAGCAGCGGCCCTGCTCGGTATTCACCAGAATGTGCACTGCGAAGGCCGTCACCCACGCAGGTCCGGTCCGCGACGCTTCGAGAAACCGGTCTTTGATGATCAGTCTGCCGCGAGGCGACAAATGGCCGAACGTCTTTTTGACCACAGCCGCATTAGCGTCCGGCCCCTGGTAATGCAGGATATCGGACATCAAGATGGCATCGTAGGGACCACCAAGCGGATCCGCATTAAAATCGCCAGACCGCAAGCCGATCCGTCCTTCGAGGCCCGCCTCCTTGATCGCCCGTTCGGTCACCGTCAGCGTTTGCGGCAAGTCGAACACTGTCGCCGTCAAATTCGGATAGACGGTGCAGAAGGCGATGGCGTTGGTGCCGGCGCCTCCGCCAAGGTCCAGCAAGGTCTTGGCCCCGTCGAGTCCCAGACGTTTGGCTAAGCCTGGTCCGCTCTGTTGCCCGATCCGGTCCAAAACGGACAGGACATTGGCGCCCAGTTCTGGATTCGTTTCAAAAACATGCCGACTGACAGGCGAACGGCCGGTTTTGACCGCATCTTCCAGCTTCCCCCAGTTGTTCCATTCGGCATCGTGCAGCAGGAGGAGGTGGCCGACATAACTCGGCGCACTCTTGACCAGATACGTGCGGGCCGTGCCGGTATTGGCAAACTGTTCGCCGTCCTTGGTCAGCACCTTCATCGCCACCAAGGCGTTCAGCAACAATTCCAAGGCCCGGCCATCCGCCCCGACCAACTGGGCGACCTCGGCAAGTGTCCGCTCCTTTTCGCCCAGCACCGAGAACAGATCCAGCTTCACCGCCGTCAGGAGGATCTTCGTTTCCCAGTAATAGCCGAGCTGAAAAATTTCGGCGAGCGACAACTCTCGACGCACATAACCTCGCGTCAGTAGCGGCGTTGGCCACCTTCAGGTTGAGAAGCAGATGATTTTACCCAGGTCACTCACTGAAAGGCAAGGCGCATACGAGGGGAGAAAATCGAAGGGTGAAAACAAAGCGGGCGGCAACCGTGAGGCCGCCGCCCGCTTCGCAGGCAACGAAGAATAACCTGCGCGAAACTTTACTTCTTGACCTGGAGCTTCGCCTCGACCTTGCCGCCTTCCGGCACGTCCACGTCGGCTTCGACGCGGCCCGCGAACGGATGCCAAGCCACGATCTTGTGCTTGCCGGCCGGCACGTCCTTGATCTCGAAGCTGCCGTCTTCATTCACCACCGCATAGAAAGGGTTGGAGACCGGCAGGAAGAAGGACTGCATGAACTCATGCTGGTCGCACTGCAACCGCATCATAGAGCCCTGCTTGTCCTTGCGCAGCACGGCTGGCTTATCCAGCTTGGAACCCTTCTCGGCCAGACCGATGTTGAAGATCGTCGTGGAGCTGGAACCCATGACCTCGAAGGAGTGCGGGTTGTGCAGCACGCCCTTCACGGACTTGGGATCGTCCTGATCGGCATCGTGGTTCTCGACGTGGAAGTTCTTCTGCTTCACGACCACCCCGGTGTAGGGCAGGAACTCGCAGAACTCCGCGACCACCTCGGTGCCCTTATAGCCGTCCATGAACGCCTTGTCTTCGATGTCGGAGATGGCTACCACCGCCGCCTTCAAACCGCCGTCTTTGCCTACTTCGGTCTTCGGGAGTATCCGATTGTCACCCTTCACCAATTCCTTCTTCGGGTTCTTGGGACAGAACTTGGGGTTGGGGAACTTGGCGAAGGAGAACACGGTCTCTTCTGCCTTCCCGGCAAAGGTGACCTTGCCGGTGACCGTCCCACCAGCGTACGAGGTAAGGGGCGCAGTCACCAGTGCCGCCGCCGCCAGACCAAACACAAATGTCATCGCACCCTTCTTCATGACACCGCCTCCTTGTGAATAAACCGTAAGACCGGCCCGATATTGGTTAACCGCACGTTCGAATGAGTCCCTTGGAACTGCCGCGCACCCTGACGGCCAAACCGTTCGCCATGGGTGGACGACCATCCTCAAGCCACGACGGAGCAGCCATTGGCAATGCGAACCGCGTTGGAGGGTCATCCTTGAGGCTTTCGAACGGTCCTGTATAGCTCACCGCGCTGGAGCCTGTCAAGCGTCACAACCGATTTTCCCGCTTCAACGGCCCTTCACAGCCTGAGCCTGGTCAACGGCACCGAGTGCCCGGATCAGGGCGCCTCCTACCGTGGCTCTTACCGCCTCATCTTTATCCTTCAGGCTATTCTTTAATATCGCAACAATTTCAAGTATTTGCTCTTTGCCAAGCTCAGAAGTTACCAGGTGCCCAAGGCTATGCGCAGCAGCAATCCGAGGCCTGGGGATCGGATCTTCCAGCAGGAGCCGCAACACTTCTATGGCATCCACACGGTCTTTGCCGCGAGCCTGCGACAGGGCCCTCCCGACCGAGGCCCTGATGCCCGGATCGGTATTCCTCGTCAAACCCATGACGGCATCCATGACCTCTTTCAATGGAGTCCCAAGACGGAGGAGGGCCGAAACCGACGCGGTCCTGACCGCCGGATTCACATCTATCAACGATTCCCGGAGCGCAACAGCCGATTCAGGAGCGGCCACTTCCCCCAAGCTGACGGCCACGGAAGCCCGTACAAATGGAAGCGGGTCCCGCAAGGCCTTCACCAGATCCGGCGCCGCAACCGGATCCTTCAAGTTGCCCAAAGCCTTGGCGGCCGCATCACGCACCGATGGTTGCGCATGACTCAACGCTTGCCGCAACAACGGAATGGCACGCCGATCTCCTAAGTCACCCAGCGTTCGCAATGCCGCCGCTCGATCCTCCGGGTTTGGCGCCGCCGCCGCCGCCCGCACCTGATCCCAGACCTCGGTGCGCCCGAGCATGACCAGCGCTCCCAATGCAGCGAGGCGAACCGTGGCCTGCTCATCTTTCACTGCCTGCTCGATGACCGGGACCTGGGATCGGTCCCCCGATCGTCCCAAGGCCTTCAGCACCACCACCCGCACCATCGCAGCCTGGTCTTCCATCGCCTTCTTGAGCCGAACCGTATGGGGCCCCGGTTTCATGCGGCCCAACCCTTCAGCAGCCAAGGCCCGCACCGGCCCGGACCCATCGCTGAGCCCGTCCAGCAAGTAAGGAATCGTATCGTCGGACGGCACTTCCTTGAGCGCGGTATAACCTGCGCCGCGCATCTGGTCCCGCATGTCCTTGAGCACGGCAACGATGAAGCCAAAGGCCACCTCGCGGAGCAGTGGCCCATCGTCCTTGCCCAGCTTCGCAAACAGCCGATCGTAGACGAGTAGGGCATCGGCCGGCCTTCCCAGACGCATGAGCGTCCTGGTTTTCAGCCTCAGCGCATCGAGGCCCGCTCCCTCATCTTGGGCCAATGGTTCCACCAAGGTCAGCGCACGATCGTAGTGCCATTGGTCATACGCATCCTGGGCTTCCTTGAGCGAGTGCGACGGCTTCTCGCCGGCCCAGACCAAGCCGGGAGCGCCAAGCAACAGGACCGCCAGTACCGGCAGCAGAGCAGGCTGAATACGACGTGGGGAAATCGTGGCTGAAAGCGCCATCAAGCTTACTGCTGGCGCTCTACGAGAGGGATGATGTCGAGCGGATACCCAAGGACGCCTGGGCCAAAACGCGGGTTTTCGACGACTTCGTGCACCGTGCGTCGGCCGACCGGCGCCTTGAAAGACAAGGAAGCGTTTACCGTGCCGTTCGGCTCCACCGTGACCAGTTGAGCGGACACCATACCTGCCTGGGGGTGCCAGGCCACCAGCCTATAGGTACCGGGCGGAACATCGGCGATCGTGAACGAGCCGGACGCATCGGTGATGGCATAGTAGGGGTTGTCGATGGCGACGGCCCAACTTTCCATATAGGGATGGAAGCCGCACTGCATAACGAACATCCGCCGTCCTTTGCTGAGATAGATAGGCCCCAAGAGGGACTTGCCGAGTTCATGCTGGTGCGATGCGTGCAGATCGCCGCGCTTATGATGGAAATTCATCGGCAAGGGTTGGTTGAATAGCACGCGCGCGCCCTGAAGCGTCGAGTTCTCGTACGCTTGGATATCGTGCATGACCGGATCCATATTCACGACCTCGACGGCATGGCCGTCGCGCACGACCGTCACAAAGGGCATGAACTTGCAATCGCGGGCCTCGACGTGAGGGACCGACACGTCGAAGGCCTTTCCCGCCGTAAGCCCCTCGAGCATGACGACGGAATCCTTCAGCCCGCGCGAGCCGTCCACGAAGAAGTCATAGAGCAGGCGCCAGCCTTTTCCATTCGAAATCCGGCCGCAATACTGAGGGTCCGGATAGATGACGAGGTTGTACCCCTTGGGGGCCGGAACCGGCCCGTCCAGCAGCACGCGACCGGCCACAGTCCCGCCACCGTTGACCTCGACCACCTCGTAGGCCAAGGCCGGCACCGCAACCTGCATCAGGGAAAAGACAACCGCCCCAACCAGGCACAGGGCGACAGCGCGCGTTTTCATGAAGCCTCCGGATGCCCCACGGAAAAATGACCGAAGATATGTGCTCATCCTAACTGAACACTCGCCATAAAAAAAAGGGGGAGCCTCCTCGGCCCCCCCTTCTGGATCAACGATCCGAGCGAACGCGCGTGGCCTTATTACTTCGACGCCACGGGAATGGCCTGCCCAACGGCAGGCATGTCCGCTTCCGCGCTCTTCACACCGGCCGCCGCGCCGGCCAACGGAAGAATCCGCTGGTCACCGACCGGGAGCACCCGCAGGTAGCCCCACTGGCCGGACTGCGAATACGGCAGTCGCTGGTTGCTGTACACATAGTCACCGGCCATCCGGGCAGGGCCGCCGGCCGCGGGAATGAACGCGTCGATCGCTTCCGAGCCGGAGAATTCGACCACGCTGATTTGGTCGGCCCCGCGCATGAACGGCTCGATCGGCCACTCATGCGTCTCGACGCTGAACATCCCGTTCTGCTCGTTGTTGGCGCCCAAAATGTGAATCCGGACCGCATCGCCGGCATGGGCCTGGATGATCGGCGTCACCGGATCCTCGGGCTTATCCACTTTGCAGGGCTGGAACACCTTGCCCAACGAGCAGCCTTGCTCCTCGCGATACTTGTATGGCTCGGACCGGTAATTGACGCCGGTCAGACCCGCTACGTTCTGCACGTACGGCATGAAGCTCGTGCCGATGATATTGTCCTCGTCCTGGACGAACAGGGCCACGTCGCGGTAGTTCGCGCGGGTCTCGTTCCCCGGCACCGTGCGATCAATGATGACATCCGCCGCCCAGTTGTTCTTGGTGGAAATGTCGGCGCCGGTCTGGGGATCGCGGTACTTGGATCCCTTCGGCCCGATCACCACTGCGCCGAACAGCCCGTTGCGCGGGTTCACCATCACATTGCCCCAATCCCACACGATCGACGTCGCCTCGCCCAGGAAGGGGTCGGCATAGTACGTATAGGTCCGGCTTTCACCCGAGGCGATGGTCTGGTCCCCGGTATTGTTGCCCACGTTGGCACCCAGGGAATCCTTCGGATCGAACGCCAAGCCGATCGCCGAGAACGACGCACGGCTTGCCTTCATATTGTTCTTCAGATTCACCTTGATGCAATCCCCGACGTTCGCACGGATGGTCAGCGGCATGGGCTGCATGCCTCCCGCCACCTTTGCGACATCCTCTTCCAGCGCATAGACCTTGGCGTCGGGGTTCGAGATCTGGATCTTCCGCTCGAAGTCCACTTCGATCGCCTCGGGCGCGTTCGGATTGAACTTCATGGACGGATAATCCATGGCCACGACGTTGAAGCTCTTCACCGGCGCGTCGGCCGGACAGACCGGCTTGGCCGCCGGGATTTCGTTCCGGCCCGAATAGCCGGCCGGCAGCTTCTGCAGGTCTGGCTGTTCCTTGTCATGCACCCGCACAATGCCCCAGCCGCCTTCGGAGAATTTTGAGGACCGGCCATTGAAGTGGATATAGTCGCCGGCCTGCAACCGCGGACCACCGGCCTGCGGCACGACCAGGTCATACCGTTCGGCGATCCCGATATGCATCGAGTACTTGCGATTGGCGTCGCCCGCATATCGCTCCGACAAGAACGTATGGCCGGACAGGGTCCAGGTCATCGTTTCGTTCATGAGGGTATGCAGCAGTCGGAATACCATCGTGTCCCCCGCATATGCGCGCAGCAACGGCGTATAGGGATCGCCATGGATGGCACTGTTGAAAATCTGCGACGATTCCGGATTCGTCGCCAAGCGCTGCGCGATTGGACCGGCCCTGAAGTTCAGGCCGCTTCCGGTCGTGTGCGTGCCGCCGTTCAGGAACGGCATCGGTGTCATGTAAATCTTCTCCGGCATCATGAACGACACGGTCTTGCCCGCTTCCAGCGCCACTTCCACCGGCTGCCCTGGCGGATTCCCCGCCGTCACGATGTTCACCGTGTGCGGCACCGTATCGTGGACCTGCACCATCAACTCCCGGAAGCTGCCGTTCACGCCGTAACCCACCGGCTCGACGGTCCGGATGTCCGCGATCGGGCCGCTCCGGATCTGCTTGCCGGTCTTGGGATCATGATAGGTGGACCCCACCGGCTCGGCGATGAACGTCCCGAACCCGCCGTGCGGCCAGGTCGTGGCGCCGAACGCGTGGTCGTGCCAGAACACCGTCCCCACGTCCGCATCCACCCAGAACCGCTGCCGGACGAACTCAACCGTCACAATGTCGTTCGCCGGGTGATCGTTGCGCAGGCCCTTGGTCAAGGTGATCGTGTTGCCGCTGATCGCCTTGATTCTGGAGACTTCGTTCCCCTTCACGTTATCGGCCCCGACCAGAATGTCGGTCCCCACGTGATACTGGGCCGCATTCTTGACCGACAGGCTGATGGCGCCCTTCTTGGCCGCCGCGGTCAGCACCGTGTTCATCGGGGGCGGCAGGCCCTTCTTCACCTTCTTCTCCAGCATCGTGAACGGCCGCACCGACTGTTCGTAGGAGAAACCGGTGATCACGCCATCCGACGACTGGTTGTCGAACTGCAGGAAGTGCCAGTGGGTGTTGATCTTGGACGACTGGAAGTTCGTGTAGTCGTCGTCGTCCCACTCGCTGGTCAGCGTCCAATCCACGCAATCGTAGATGTTGCCGCGGACGACCAGCGGGTATTTCAGGTCATCGTTTTTGCGGATGGCCTCTTCTTCCTCATGAAGCACGTAAATCAAGCCGTTGGGATCCACCACCGCCGGCTCCTTGCCTTGCGCCTTGGCGATCTTGATCGGCAGCTTGATAAAGTGCACGTTGTAGTTCTTCCGGCCCGCGTTCTCCGGGCAGAGGCTCCACACGCCGTTCTCGCCCGGCGCGGACTGCTCGGTGCTCTCCTCGCCGTTGGCATCCCGCCGGATCATCTCCAGCCAGGGCGCGCCCACGTGGTTCGGGGAGAACATCACGCGCTTCCCGAAATGCGGCGTCAAGTGCGGCCACGCGACCTTTCCGGTCGTCGGCGCGAACGTGATCGGGAGCCGCTTGCCCGGGTGGCTGGACTTGTACTTGGGATTGTCCGTCGCGCTTTCCTTCTCGCTCAACGCACGATTGCCTTCCCAGGTCCAATCCAACACCGTCGCGTCATAGGACTGGATCTGCCCCTTCTCGTCGTCCTTATGACCGGGCTTCCCTTGCGGGGGCAACTGCATCGCCACCCAATCCTTGATGGTGATCACGGCTGGATTGGACTTCCAGTCGCTCTTGCCCTTCTCGACGATCTTGAAGGTCTTGCCGAACCAATCCACGGTCTTGCCGACCAACTGGTCGGACGTGACCGGCACCCTCATCCGGCCCTTGCGGTCCGGCAGCTCCCGCAGATCCGGCATCGTGTCGTTCCGATACTCACCCACCTGCATCGTGTTATACACACGCCAGTAGCCCCACATACCGGCCACATAGTGGTGCGCCACGTGGCAGTGGAACAGGAAGTCGCCGGCCAGTTGCTGGCAGAGGCCGGAACCGCACTCCGTCTCCAGGTCCAGCGCCTCGGACGGTCCGATCACTTCCACGTCCACCCGGTCCGTCTTGGCCCGGATCACCGGATACTTCACCGGTCCGTTGGTCGCCGTGGCCCAGAGGTTCATGTCATCAATGGCCCGCGGGCTGCGCGGCCAACGGATGGTCCCTCCGTGGGGATGGTGCGAGTGAAACACTTCGGACCCGCCATGGACCAGGCGGAACTTCGCCGGGTCGCCCATGTAGGATCGTGGAATCGTTGGGGACGGATCGCCGAAGGTATAGGAACTGTAACCCATCGACTCGTCCTCGAACCCGAAATACTCGTGCTGCACATGCATGTTGTTGATGCCGAACGGTTCGCTGCGATAGTTGATCGCACGGCCGCCCGGACGGTAGGCATCGGTCAACGGATCGCGCTGCGGGAGGAAGTCGCCCTTCTTGTTCACCGGACGGAACGCTTCGTCCCCCACCTCATGATAGATCAACACGAATTCGCGGAAGTCCGGGCCCGTGCCGTTCTTGATGATCGTCTGCCAGCCGCTCCGGGCCGGGGTTGCATCGCCGGTGCCGAGCGGTTCCAGATACTCGGAGCCCTTCGGCTCGACCACGAACACGCCGAACAGGCCCATCACGGTCAATTCACGATCAGTGCTGTACGTGTGACACTGACGGCCACCCTCCTGCGTGCTGGGATGGATGTACCACTCCATCTCCATGCTCTTGTCCTTCGCCACGATCGAGTCCGGATTGGTCGTCGCCGCCGGCTTGCCGGTGGCGCTGATGACCATGCTGGATCCGTGGATATGGAGGCTAACCTCTTCACCGCCCTCAAGCTTGTTCTGCAACGCGATCTTGAGACAGTCGCCCTGGTTGGCCCGGATGACCAGCGGCTGGATCCACTGGGCCTGCACGCCCGGCAGCACCGCGCCCGGATCCCACCCTTCCTTCTCACGCGCCGCCTTGTTGGCCGCTTCTTCCGCGCGCACCTTGTCGAGGTTCTCGGTCAGCGCGTACATGTAGCCGGGATAGAAGTCCAGCCACTGATTGAGGGTGATCTCGACGTTGATGGCCGACACATCGTAGGACTTCACCGGCGCACTGGCGGGGCACTTGCCGCCCGCATTCATCGACACCGGCTCGACGCGGGGATCCGAGACCAGCAGCATGTCCTGCCCACCGGCGCCATACTGGTGCAGCATGGACGTGGTGTTGAACATGCCCGTATTGACGCCCTGCACCTGCGGATCATGGGTCATGTGCTCCATGATACGTTGGTGCTGCTGCTCGACCTGCGCGGACCGCTCCGCACGCCCCGACATCGCGTCTTCCACGATAGTCTGGCCCTTGAGCTTTTCAGCCCAAGTCGGCGTCTGGTGCGACATGGCGGTTTGCTGAACGGCGGCATGGCCCTCGTGCGACGAGGGGGACTCGGCCGAAACCGACAGCGGCAGCCACAGCAGGGCGCCGCCGGCCATCACGCCGAGCGTGCGGACGAGACTGTGCAGTGAGAATGTAGAATGGTACATGGACCGGCCTCCTTACTGATGGAATACGACTGATGAATGACCCTGACGGTTACATATAGAACTACTCTGGCAGGTTGTGGAAAGGACTTCTATTGCTCTCCAATAAACCACGCTCGCGTCGCCGAGACTGTGAGAAGGTCCAAAGATACTCAAGTCGCCTGACTCTGTCAACCCCCATTGTTCCAGCCTGGAGGGTGTCACAGAAGCCACGAACCGGCCACGCACAATTGTTCTTGATTTCAACGCGATCAGACAGTGGCGGGTCCCGGCGAAGCCCTGTTATTTTCCTTGAGGGAAGAAGTTGGGCTGGTCTCGCCTTGCGATGGGATGTAGGGGCGGTTACTATTCACTTAGTCAAGCGGCGGGGGATTGTCAAGGTTTACTTCACGCTTGCAGGAAGCACGACCACCACTTCCGCCCCCTCTTCTCTTGTGCGATAATGCACGTATGTTGTTGAAGCGTTTGTTGGTCGGGCTTCCTCTCAAGACGGCGCAGGCGGTCCACGAACGGCTGTCCAAGCGGCTGGCCCTCGCGGTCTTTTCCTCCGACGCCCTTTCCTCCGTCGCCTATGCCACGGAGGAAATCCTGCTGGTCCTGGTCCTGGCTGGCGCGGCCGCCGTCTCCGCCTCCATTCCGGTTAGCCTGGCCATCGTCGGGCTCCTGGCCGTGCTGACCATATCCTACCGGCAGATCATTTTCGAATATCCCAACGGAGGCGGAGCCTACATCGTCGCCAAATCGAACTTGGGCGACTGGGCCGGCCTGACCGCCGCCGCTGCGCTGATGATCGACTATGTGCTGACCGTGGCCGTAAGCGTGGCCGCCGGCATCGCCGCTCTCACGTCGGCCCTTCCCGCCCTCTTTCCCCACCGCGAGGCCCTCTGCCTGCTGGCCATCATCCTGGTCGTGATGGTCAATCTCCGCGGCGTCCGCGAGTCTGGAAAAATCTTCGCCACCCCGACCTATGTGTTCATTCTCTCGATCCTGCTGATGCTGCTGGTCGGCCTGGTCGAGGTGCTGTTCGGCACATCGCCCAATGCCCAGTCCGTGAGCACGGCCCCCGTGGCGGTCGAAGGCCTGACCCTGTTCCTGTTGCTGCGAGCCTTCTCCTCCGGCTGTACCGCGCTGACCGGCGTGGAGGTCATTTCCAACGGGGTTTCGGCCTTCAAACCACCGGAATCCAAGAACGCCGCCTACACGATGATCGGCATGGCCGTGATCCTGGGGACGCTCTTCATCGGCATCAGCGCGCTGGCCTATCAGTATGGGGTCCTGCCGCGAGAGGATGAAACCGTCGTCTCACAGATCGCGCGCCAGGTCTTCGGCGGAGGCCCGCTCTACTACCTGGTCCAGATTTCGACCATGATGATCTTGATTCTGGCCGCCAACAGCAGCTTCGCGGGATTTCCGCGGCTGGCTTCGCTGCTCGCCCAGGACAGTTACATGCCGCACCAGATGAAGATCATGGGCGACCGGCTGGTCTTCTCGAACGGCATCGTCATCCTGGGGCTCTTCTCCTGTCTGCTGATCATCCTGTTCGGCGGAGACACGCACGCCTTGATCCCCCTCTATGCCGTCGGCGTGTTCCTCTCCTTCACCTTCTCGCAAGCCGGCATGGTCAAACGCTGGCTCGTGAAACAAGGCCCGCACTGGCGGAAGAAACTGGTCGTCAACGGCATCGGGGCCGTCGCCACCGGCATCGCCACCGTGATCATCGCCAGCACCAAGTTCCTGCATGGAGCCTGGATCGTCATCGCCTTGCTGCCGCTGATCATCATGTGGTTCCGCTCCATCCACGCCCATTACATCGCCGTGGACGAGCAGGTGGCGCTGACCAGGGACCTCCGGCCCCCGCCGCCGCGCCGCAACACCGTGGTCATCCCGATCAGCGGGGTGAATCGCGCCGTCATCCGGGCCGTGGACTATGCCCGCGGCCGGGCCGGGGATATCCGCGCCGTGATGGTCAACGTCGACAAGGAGGAAACCGCCCTGACCCAGATCAAATGGGCCCAGTGGGGCTGCGGCGTCCCGCTGATCCTCCTGCACTCCCCCTACCGCTCGGTGATGGGTTCGCTGCTGGAGTACATCGAAGACTTACTCGAGAAGGACCCGGACGGCTGGGTGACGGTGGTCATTCCGGAAATCCTGCCGGCCAAGTGGTGGCAGAACATCCTGCACAACCAGCGGGCGCTCATGCTGAAAGCCGCGCTGCTGTTCAAAGAGCGAGTCATCCTCACCGACGTGCCGTTTCATCTGGAGCGATAACGTGATGCCTGCCGCGTATCTCGTGAAGCCCCGGACATGGGTATGGCCCTGTGGCCTTCTGCTCTCTGTCTCATATCTGATGTTCGCAACACAGCCGGCTCACGCCTTCAAAATCGTGGCGCCGGCCGAGCAGGCGGTCCTGAAGGCGGGCCAGACCGTCACGGCCAAAGTGGACCTGGGCAACGACCCCGGCGTCATCAAGGTCCGCTACTATTGGTACGCGGAGCAGAGCGAGACCCTGGTGGAGCAGGAGGAGGACGCGGCGGGCGCCGGTTCAGGCAAGAACAAGATCGCCGACGAACGGTACTGGCAAAAGGACAGCACTGGCGGGGCCATCGTCGCCCTCGCCTCGCTCGTCGCCACGGCGCAGGACAGTCCCCCCTTCGGCGGCAAGCTGCGCGTGCCGCCGGACGCGATCGGCGCGATGCGACTGCTGGCCGTGGGCGAAATCTCACGGGGCAGGCTGGGCACCCGCACCCAGTTCGATGAAATCCTCGTGCAAGTCCAGCCGGAAGCAGAGCTGACCAGCATCGAGGTCGAAACCGACAAGCCGCTGATCCTCGGACGGACCGGCCAAGCCGCCACCTACGGCCAGGTGGACTCGCTCGGCAAGATCTTCGACCTGCCGGTCGTCGGCCTCTTCGCGGACGGCGTCACCAGGCCCATCGCCCATCCCTCCACCGGCACGGCCTACCAGTCGTCCAACGACAAAGTGATCAAGGTCCTGTCCGGAGGGATGTTGCAAATCGTCGGGAAGGGATTGGCCGCGCTCACCGTGACCAACCGCGGCAAGCAGGCGACACTGGACGTGAAGGTGGAAGTGAACGACGAGCCGAACGAGCCGCCGGTGGCCGACGCGGGCCAGAACAGGACCGTGAAGGCCGGGACCAAGGTCAAGCTGAGCGGCCTCAAGAGTCGCGACCCGGAGGGCGAGGCGCTGTTTTATTCGTGGAGCCAGGTGCGTGGGAGCAAGGTCGCGCTGCTCGACCTCAACATGGCCGAGGCCTCGTTCCTCGCCCCGCCGGTGTCCGAGAAACGGCTCTACCGGTTCAAGCTGCGCGTGACCGACAAGCAGGGGGCGGATAGTCTGCCGGCCTATGTGGACGTGGTGGTGGAACCATAGCTGCACGAAGCGATTTGCCCTCTCAAGCCCACTGCACTATACTGACGACGGCTTTCTCTCCGGCCTGAGTATCCAAAGGAGGCCTCCTACAATGGCAACCGTCATGGTGTCCCTGTCGGACGAAGAAATGCGGCGCCTGGAGGAGCTGAGCAAGCGCGAGGGTCTCACTGTCGAGCAGACGGTGCGGCTCGGCATCCACGATCTCATCAGCCAGCCTGACGAAGCCTTTCACGCTTCTGCAAAACGAGTGCTAGAGAAGAACGCCGAGTTGTATCGCCGCCTCGCGTGATCCGCTATCTTTACGGCTGCTGAAAACGGCACCCAACTTTGTTCTCGGGACCCGTTGCATTTTGCAGAGCAACGGGTCTTTTCCGTCGTCTCCTTGCGACATGCCCTCCGGGCATGCCTCAGTCGCCGAACTCCCTGCGGCCGCGTTGGTTGACCGTTTTGAGCAGCCTAGAACTGAATCGATATCTTTTTCAATTTAGAAGGGAATAGCCTGTCTCCATTGTTGCAATCGATCAGAAAGTTGGGCTTACTTCTTGTCCATTACCTGAGTTGCCGAAAGTTTTGGGATTAGATCCTCCACCAGTTGTGCGGCAAACTCTGCCATCTCTGAGGGATCTTCAAGGAAGGTGCCATACTTACGGATAAAGGCTACGACTCGCGCTCGTTCGTTTCCTTTCAGCGCGTGTTGTTTGGTGCTCAAGATCCGACATCTTTCATAAAAGTTAGCTTCCTGCCGCTCTTCAATTGAAAGCACCTCAGCACACTGCCCGAACAGAACATCCAACTCCTTGGCGACGCCATCCGACAAATTCCAGGCGTTCAGTGTCAACTCGATCTTCTCAAGATTCTTGCTATAGCGTACGCCACTCATCACGTACCCTGCGAATTTTGTCTTATGTGCGATGAGAGCCCCGCGAACCTCCCCATAGGCTTCGAGTCGAGACCAGTGTTCAGGGGAGACGAGCTGACGTATCGCATGGTCTCCATCGAGCAATTCCTTTAGGTGATAGAGCCACTCGTACAGCGTCTTGATATGAATTTTCAGTCTCGCTGTCTCCTCAAAGTAGGAGATAGCAACAACGTTAAAGTTGTGCCCGATCTCCATCGAAATATCCACGGTACCGCTTGGCAACTGCTTTTGCAGTGTTTGCAACTCCTCATTGAGTAAGCAGGCTCGGTCCCGACTTTCATCAAGCATCCGCAGAATAGTCATGATCTCCTCAATCTCACCGAAGATGAGCACAGTTAAGATGCGTGCCCGTACTGGATCTGCCGTGAGATTTGATGACGTGATTCGCGATCGGCAGACCTGGAATACGTCCTCGATTTTCTTGACTGCCATCGCAATTTTGTTTTCACCGCTGCTCATAGGGGAGAAAAAATGGATAGATTGGCTTTATCGATTCGTTAAAACATCAGAGGAACAGGACGTTCAAAAAGGTCGCCAGCGAGGCCATCGAGGCGTACTGGAGAAGTACGTTGAGGGGAACGAGCGACCGAGAACAAAGCTAGAGGCCTTTTTCAACGTCCTACCGAACGCGCTTCAGCGTGTTCTTGTCCCGGTGGTGAAAAATCTCTTTCTGCCCCTTGATGCGCAGTTGGGTGTCTTCTTCGTAGGAAACACTGTCGGCGTCGTGGACGGTGACGGTCAGTTCGTACCGCACGGTCTTGAATTCCCGGTCCAGAAACTTGTTCGAGCAGATGCCGTAGGTTTCCGATCCCACGTCCGCGCTTAGCGAAAACGAGGTCGCGCCCGGCTCGACCGTGCCTCCGGCGATGACGGTCACGCCCCTCGGCACCATAAAGCAGCGAAGGACTTGCTTCTCCCTGGCGTCCCAAAGCCAGTAGCCCACTTCCTCGTGAAACGGCGCTTCTTCCCCGATGCGCCAAGCCATGGTGGCATAGCGCAAGCCATACAATTGTTGCTCGTGGTTATTAACCGGGCCGATCGGCTCGAAGGTCATCCGTTCTCGAAACTTGTTCTGCTCCGTTCCGCGATCGTCGGACGGAGCGACGTCGTCGCCCTTCTGCCCCTCCCAGATTCCGGCCAATTGGGCCAAGGGTCCCAGGTTCTTCCGCTGCTGTTAATCCATGTCGCTTCTCCCATCTTGACAATGAGGCCTTGTTCAACGTCCGCTACTGGAAACTCCCGACCGCCGCGTCCTGCTGGTCGTAGGTCGGAAAGATCGCCGAGAAGCCGGCGATGTCGAAGACTTCCCGGATATGGGCTTTGAGCGACGAGAGCACGATCCGTCCGTTCAGCCCCTTGAGCTTCTTGGCCGCCATCAACAAAACCCGCAACCCGGCGCTGCTGATGTAGTCCAGGTGCATGAAGTCCAGGACGAAGTGGCGCTCGCCTGCCTCAACCAAACTCACCAGCTTCTCTTCCAGCTTGCCGGAGGTGCCGGCGTCCAGCCGCCCTGTCAGGACCAGCAGCACCACCGATCCCTTTTTCTGTTCCGAAATCTCCATTCGTTCCCTCCCTTGCGTTCACCTCGATCTCGCGCCGGTCACGCCGGCAGGTTCTTCTTCATCACCAATAGATTCTTCCCCTGATCACGCCGATACTCGACCCCGTCCATCAGCGTGCGCAAGAAGTGGACGCCCAAGCCGCCGATCGGCCGCTCCTTCAGCGACTGGGTCAGATCCGGCGGCGGGGCATCGAGCGGGTTGAAGGGGCGACCGTCGTCTTCCACTTCCGCCGCCAGCTCTCCCGTCCGAAGGAACAGGCGCAGCGTAATCCGATGGTCGGCCTTGTCCTCATAGGCATAGGCAATCACGTTGGTGACGACCTCGTCCACGCAGAGGGCCAGCGCCTGCACGACCTTGCCGGGCAGACTGTGAGCCTCTCCGAAGGACTCCACCGCCTCCCCTACCCGTTCCAGCTCGGAGAGGCGATTGTGCAACGTCATTTCCAGCGTCTCGCCCATCATCCGCCCTACCCCCGCGGCGCTTGCAGGTAGCGCAAGGCCAGCAGGGTGATGTCGTCCGCCTGCGGCTCGCCGGCCGCATAGTGCCGCATCTCCGCCACCGTGTCGCGCACGATCTCCGTGGGTGACCCGTGTTGAATGCGCCGCAAGAGTTGCTCCAGCCGCTGGGTGGAGAACAAGTTGCCGGCCCCATCCATCGCCTCGCTGACCCCGTCGGTGTAGAGAAACAGCCCGTCGCCCGCCTGCAACCGCGTCTGCTTGACCCGATAAGCGCTGTCTTCGATGACGCCCAAGGCCATCCCGCCGGGATTCTCGAGCAAGGCGATGCCGCCCCGGCCGGACAGCACATAGGGAATGTTGTGGCCGGCGTTGCCGTACTCGAGAACACCGGTGCGGGTGTTGAGAATGGCATAGAACACCGTCACGAACATGGAGGCTTCGTTGTCCGGACAGAGCAGATTGTTGACGTGTGCCAGACAGTCCCCGGGATTGCCGCCCTGCATGGCGGTGGCCTTGAGCATGGTCCGGCTCACGGCCATGAAGATGGCCGCCGGCACGCCCTTGCCGGACACGTCCGCAATCACCAGGCCGACGCGGTCCTGGTCCAGGAGGAAAAAATCGTAGAAGTCCCCGCCCATTTCACGGGCGGGAATGGATTCGGCATAGAGGTCGAAATCGGCCCGGTGCGGGAAGGCGGGAAAGGTCCTGGGCAGGATGGACTTCTGGATGTCGCTGGCGATCCGCAATTCGCTGCCGATCCGTTCCTTCTCCTCCATCGTCCGGCGAAGTTCGTCGGTCCGCTCGATCACCCGCTGCTCAAGGAACTGGTTGGCGTCCCGCAACTCGGATTGCTGGGTCGTGATGACGGACTTCATTCGCTCGAATGCCCCGGTGATGTGCGTCACTTCGTCGCCGACAAGTTGCGCCATCGGTCCGCCGGCCGGATACGGCCGCTGGCCGACGAAGGTCTCCATGTCCTCGGCCAGGTGGCCCAGCGGTTGACTGATCGTCCGCCGGCTCCCGAAGGCCACGATCGCCAGGACCAGCACGCACATGCCGGCCCCGCCGGCCAGGGTTAGGGCCAGGTCCTGCTCGCTCTCCTTCACATACTGGTCCATGGGCATGACGATTTCCAGCCCGCCCATGATGTCGTTCAACTTGAAATCGTGCTTGGGGCTCTGCGGATGATCGTTGTGGCAACTCACGCAGGACTGGGTCGAAGCCAGGTCGGCGGTGAGCACCCGCATCACCCGACGGCCGTCAAGCCGGTCGGTGCGGACAAACTGTTCGGTCGGGTGCTGGGCCAGGTAGGCGAATGCCTCCAGCTGAAATTGGTCCTTGAGCCCCTTGCCTTTATTGATGGGCCAGGGGCTGATCAACGTGGCGGTAAACCCGTTGTGAAACGAGGCGGTGATTTCGGAGGCTTCCCGCACGAACGTGGCCGGGAGCGGAAACCGTCCATGCACCTCGCGGTAATCGGGCCCGAGCGTCGCTCCCAACTCCTTGACGCGCGGCACCACCACCGAGGCGTAGTAGGTGCGATCCGCCATGATCTGGTGCGCCAGGCTCTTGGCCCGGTGCGTGAGCTGCTCCTGGAGGACCGCGATGTTCCGCACATGTTCGATGTAGGCGGCCAGCAAGGACAGGAGCGCGATCAGTGGCACGGTCAGAACGATGAGTTTGGCCCCGACGGTCCACTCGGGGTTGCGCCAGAGGCGGGAGAATATTGAAGCCTTGTCCGGTCCCGGATTGTACGGCTGCGTCATCGCCGCCCTCGTCCGCTCTGGATCGGCCCCAGGGGCCCCACCCAACAGATCCCACGGACCAACTCGCTGCCTCCGGCGCCAGACGCGCCAGCTCCGCTCCCGTGCAGTTGCAGAAGCCCCTGGAGCCGTCCCGTCTCGAAGAGCGTATGCACGGCCTCCCGGAGATCCACCGGCCCGGCTTGCAGCGGGCAGGAGGAAAAAACTGCGGCGTGGAGCCGGGCGGGCGGCCCCGCCGGCCCGGCCGGCGGGGGGGCGCCCCCCACCCCCCCCCGCCGCGCGGGCG
>JBJTAZ010000288.1:0-7323 GCA_046091085.1 Nitrospiraceae bacterium | reverse complement strand
CGCTGAAGCTTGTGGACCAAGACTTCATCCACACAGTCGAATCCGGCTGCATCGAAGAGCCGGATGGTCAAATCAGAATCTTCCGATCCATAGAGGTCCGGATTCAGCCCTCCCACCTTCCCCAACACTGCACGCCTGATGAGCAAGGTGGACGGCAACGCCACGTGCCCTCCCGCAAAGGCGCGCACCAGCGGCTCCGGGCTGTGCCGCGCAGCCACCCGTTCTTCCACTCTCCCTTGTTCGTCCACGACTTCATAATCCGTGTGCACCAGGCCAAGTTCCGGCCGATCGCGCAGGAGCGCAAGTTGGCGCTCCAGCTTGTGCGGTAGCCACACATCGTCGCAGTCCAACAGCGCGACAAATGTCCCCTTTGCCTCCTGGATGCCTCGGTTGCGCGACCGGGCCGGCCCTCCATGATCCTGCTGAAACCACACGATCCCCTCAGTCCGTTGCAAATCGGCCAGCACGACCTGGGTCCCGTCCGTGGACCCGTCGTCGACCACCAGAATCTCCACATCCCGTAGACCTTGCGCTCTGACGCTGGCAACGGCCTTTGCCACAAACGGCGCCCCGTTGAACACGGGAATCACCACGCTGACCCAGGGCTCAGACACGTTCGCCCATCCGTTCTCGAGACTCCAGCAACGTCCCGGCTGCCGCACAGACCTCATCCACCGAAATCCGCTTCATGCAACTCTCCTCGCCCCGCTCGCAGGTGGGGTGGAAACAGCGCCGGCAGTCGAGCCCCTTGTACAGCACATGGACCCTTGGACCGCGAGGCCCCCATTCCTGCGGATCGGACGGGCCGAAGAGTGCGACCACCGGAACGTCCAGTGCCGCGGCCATGTGCATGGGACCATTATCGTTTCCCACAAACAACGCACAACGCTTCAACACCGCCGCATAGGTCAGGAGCGGAGTCTGCCCGGCCAGCACGGTCGGCGCCGAGCGGGCCTGGCGACGGATGTCTTCGGCCAATGGACGCTCCGACTCGCTCCCCCCGATCACGACCCGACAACCGAACGCATCGGTCAGTCGGTCCGCCAACTCGGCAAACCGTTCCGGAGGCCAGGCCTTGAACCAGTACCGGGCCCCTGGCTGAAGCATGACCAGCGGCGCTCCTGCCCCCCCCAATCCAACCTCCGTGAGGAGGCGAGCGGCCCGCTCGTCGTCTTCGGGGGACGTATACAGCCTCGGCCTATCGGCCTTTGGCTCGATCCCCAACGGCAACAACGCCTGCAGATCATGGTCCACACGATGGACCGTCCCGGGAAGCGTCGGCGCAATCGCCGTATAGAGGAGCCCCCGCCAGCGATGCTCCTCGTTAAACCCGATCCGCAGCGGCGCGCCGCTCAAGCCGGCCAAGATGGCGGCGCGGTCGCCGTCGGTCAGATCGATGACTGCATCGAAGCGGCGGCGGCGTGCTTCCCGGAGAAAGCGCAGCTGATCTGTCAGTCCGCCCTTCTCCACGACCATCACTTCCTGCACATCGGGATGCCATGCGAGAATCGCCTCGGTCCCCCGATTGACCGACACCGTCAGTCGCGCCTCAGGACATCGCTCGCGGAGCGCTCGCAGCACCGGCGTGGCCAGAAGCACATCTCCGATGTATCGCAGTTTGATGATCAGCAGATTGCGCATAAACTTCCGCTTCAGCCCGTTGCACACAATTCGCGATACAGGTTCATCGTCAGCCGCGCCGACCGGTCCCAGGTGAAGCCCTTGGCCCGTTCGAACCCCTTTGTACGAAGCGTTTCCCGGAGCACGGCATCTCCAACCAAGCGCTGCAGCGCCTCCCCCAGAGCCTCGACATTCTCAGGCTCGACCAGCAAGGCCGCATCCCCCGCCACCTCCGGCAATGAGGTGGTGCTGGAGGTAATGACCGGTGCGCCGCACGCCATGGCTTCCAGAACCGGCATGCCAAAGCCTTCGTAGATTGAGGGAAAGACAAAGACCGAGGCGTATGAATAGAGCAACCGTAAATCGGCCAGGGGCAGCCGGCCAGGACAGACCACGCACGACTCGAGGCACAGTTCCTGCGCCGTCTCCATCATATGGCCGAACCGATGCTGGACATCGCCCACCAGCACGAGACAATAGTCGCGCAGCCGGTCGGCTCGTTGCGCATAGGCTCGGAGCAACGTCCGATGGTTTTTCCGGGGATCGGCCCCTCCCACGAACAGGATGAAACGATCGGCGGGCAATCCGAAACGATGCCGAATCCGAGCCGGCCCTTCCGCCTCCTGCAGGGGACGGAAGTCATCGGAGACGGCGTTGGGAATCACCGTAATCCGGTTGCGCGGCAGCCCATAGAGCAACTCAATGTCCCGCGCGGACGCTTCGGACACGGTGATCACGCGCCGGGCTTTCCAGGCGGTCCGCCTCGTCCGATAGAAGGAGGCCCGCTGGCCCAGCAGTTTTGTGCTGTATTGAGGGTAGCGGTCCAGCCACAAATCGTGCACCGTTACGACACCTCCGAACCGCCCGCTGGTGCGCATCTTAAAATTCGTGCCGTGGTACAGATCCAAGCCGTCTATCCGCCCGCGCCAGCTCATGCCGAATTTTCCCGCCTCCACCCACCGCACCCGCCCTTCGGTTTCGGCGGCCCTGAAGGGCTCTAGGTCCGCCGCACAAGCACCGAGCGCCCCAGGACGAACGTAGGTGATCCATTCAACCTTCTCCGTCTCCTCCTTCAGGGCCAGAAGCGCCCTGAGCAGATGGTACGTATGCCATCCGACGCCGCCTCGGTCTCCGAGCATCGGATTGGCATCGATCCCGATCCTCACCCCGCCTCCACTCCCGCTCGCCCACCTTTGGCCTGACGCATTTCGATCGCCTTGGCATATTTGACAAACGTATGCATCCCGGCAAAGAGCGCTACGATCACCCCGTGCACCCCGTCTCGATATCCGCCTCGGAGGAAGTAGGTCTTCAAAATGGTGCCCAGGTGGTTGCCGGCCAGGTCCAGCCAACCGATCGTGCTTCGGCTCTTGAGTTTCTCCTGGGCCCCAAGGGTCGTATACCGCGCCATCTTGCGGACGTGCTCGCGGATTCCCGGCATGCTGTAGTGATCGAGCGGCTGCGTCAACCGCTCGATGCGCCCCGTCAGATGCAGCCGCTCATGGAGCAAAACATCGTCGTACCGGCCGGCCGACCGGCGGAACAGTCGCAACTGGTAGTCCGGATAGATTCCGCCGCCTCTGATCCAACGGCCGTAGAAATAATTCCGCCGCGGAATCTCAAACCCCGCGATGTCGGCTGGAGGCTCGGCAGCCAGCAGCCGTCGAATTTCATCGCGTAGCGGTTCCGTCACCCGCTCGTCCGCATCCACCACCAAGAGCCATTCGGCCTTGGTCTGCTCGAACCCGAAATTTTTCTGCGGCCCATAGCCGGGCCAGGGCCGCACAAACACATGCGGCGTGAAGCGTGTGGCAATCTCGACCGTGCGATCCGTCGATTCCGCATCGACGACGACGATCTCGTCGGCCCACCGAAGCGAAACCAGGCAGGCCTCGACATTGCGCTCTTCGTTCTTCGTGATCACCACTGCCGCTATGCTCATCCTCGAAACCCTCGCTGGGCGATCGCCCGATAGAAGGCCGGCTCCAGCCAGCGGTTCCGCCCCGGCTTGAGGACCGGGTATCGGCTCACCCGTTCCCGCATCACGGCCGGGTGAGTGCCGGCGAAGTTTTTCATGATGTCGTATTCTTCGAACTCGTAGGCCTCCTGGGCCAACATCTTGGCTTGCTCGGCTCCGGGATTGTCACCATGGTGACGGGCCACCTGGTAGCGAAACTTGTCCAGTAAGACGCGCGGCTGCTTGACCCACCCGTAATGGTAGATCGTCGCGCCGGACGGTCTGATGCGGTCCTTGTGCACGCTCTGCATCCAGCCCTGGTCGGCCTTGAGCCAGAACCCGACCGCATCCCCGCAGGACTCCACTTGGCCATCGTTTCGAATGATCCGCACCGCGCGGTGATAAAACCAGGGATTCAACGACCGATAGTCGCCGTAGAAGTGGTGATAACGGAACGTGAACCCCAGCACGGCCGGATTGCCGAGGTGCGCGCGCAGCGACCGCCTGATGATCCCATGATCGGCCTCGTGCAGCACCTCGTCCGCCTGGAGATACAGGGCCCAATCTCCGACGCATCGGGCCAGGGCCTTATTGGTCTCGTAGGAGAACAACAAGCCGTCCTTCTTCATCGAGTCGTCCCAGACGGAATCCACGATCCGCACCTTGTCAGAAGCGATCGAACGGATTAACTCCCGCGTCCCGTCCTCCGATTGCCCGACGTTGACGACGAACTCGTCCACGATCGGCAGGGCGGACTGGATCACCTCGACGATCGGGTAATCGAACGAGACCGCGTTCCGGCAGATCGTGAAGGCGCTGACTTTCACAATGGATCCCCCGGCACGGCCGTGAGATCGACACGGCGGGCGTCGGCAATGAGGTGCGTGCCGAACAGCATGTCATCGGTCAGGATGCGGGCATAAATCCGATCCAGCGCAATCCGGTCCGGCCGGTGCGACCGTTTTATCATGTGCCTGGCATAGAGCCGGATCAGCCATTCCAAGGGAAACAACAGCCGCCAGCTATTCGAGCGCAGGCTGGTAAACGCCGCCTCCACGTCGAGACCGGCTTTATACAGGTAATACTCCAACTCATGGAAACGAATCGGATAGACGTGCACGTTGGGCCGCCCTTCCCGTTGATCCCATTCGATGGGAGGGTAATTGAAGAACACGAAACTCCCGTCAAGAAGGAACTTGATCCGGCTTCTCAAACTCAGAATATTCGGGGTGGAGATGAAGAGCCGGCCTCCCTGCCGAAGCACCCGCTTGAGCTCCCGACAGAAGGCCAGGGGGTTTTCCATATGCTCGATCACTTCAAGACACACGACATAGTCGAAGCTCTCATCCGGGCAAGGAAGGCCCTCGTTGAGATCGCAGGGCGTATAGTCGCCCCCGCTATGGGACATCCACTGGGCAAGCGTCATGCAATCGCAGGCGGCCGTCTCGTATCCGAGCGCGGCCATCTTCTTCGCCAACTCCCCAGATCCCGCTCCCACATCCAACACTCGGCCCGTGGGATATCCGGAAAGTTTATCGAGCACGGATTGATGGATTTCGACTCCGGCTTTCAGCATGATCGCCTCTGCTCCCACAATTTTGCATATTTAATGAAGGTATAGTACGCATACAGCCCCGAGAGAATCAGGCCCGGCATCCCGTCTAGGAATCCGGCTCGGCCCACGTACATCTTGGCAAATGTAAAACAGGGGTGCGTGATCAGTTGATGGACCCGGAACCGCCGCCCCTGCTCGACCATGCGCCTGGCCATCAAATCGGAGTAGCGGTCCATCTTGGCCAGGTACTGATCGATATCCTGGAAGGGATACTGGAGCACATGCTCCTTCAGATACCCGACCTTGCCGTCCAGTTCGAACGTCTCGTGCACCAGCTGATCACAATAGGTCATCCGGCCCTTGCGGAACAACTGCGGCTGACGGTAGTCCGGATACCAGCCGCAGTGGCGGATCCAGCGGCCGAGAAAGTAATTCTTGCGCGGCACGAAATAGGCATCGGCCTCAGGGCCCCGGTCCAGGAGCCGCCGGATCTCGTCTCGAATCTCCGGCGTGGCAATTTCATCCGTGTCCAGACTGAACACCCACTCGTGCGAGGCGTGGGCGACGGCTTCGTTTCGAAGCCGGCCGAACCCGTGAAACTCATGCTGATACACCTTGTCGGTGAACTCACGGCTGATTGTTTCGGTGGCGTCGGTACTGTGAGAGTCCACCACGATCAATTCGTCCGCCCAACGGACCGATTCCAGGCAGGCCCGGATCGTCGCTTCGTTGTTGTAGGCGATGACGTAGGCGGACACTTTAGACATGCACCACCGCCATCTCCTTCGGGCAAGCCAGCACCTGCCTCACCCGATCCACGACATCCTCCACCGAAATTCGGGCCAGGCAGTCCCAGTAGGGACAGGCTTCGTAGATGCACTTCTCGCAGGTCGGGACATCGGGGCGCAACACCACCCCCAGCCCCAAGGGCTGCCACCGCGTCGGCAGCTGGTTCCGCCGAGGATCGAAGAGGCTGACGGTGGGCACGCCGAGCCCGGCGGCGATATGGGCCGGTCCGGTCGAACCGGAGACCAGCGCCTGACTCGCCCCGATGATCGCCATCAACTGCCGCAATGTCACGACGCCCATCACGTCCAGGATCAAGCCGCCGGTCGCACCGGCCCACCGGGTCTCGGCCCGAAAGCGGTCCCTCTCGCTCTGACTGCCGCTCAACACCACCCCATATCCTTCCTCGGCCAAGCGCTGGATCAGGCCGAGGTAATGTCCGAGTTGCCATTGGCGGGCGGAGAATCCTCCTGGATGCACGACGATATGCCGGCTCGGTAAGGCCTTCAGCCGCTCAATCGCCTCCTGCCGCTCGCCATCCGTGAGAACCAGCCTGGGACGAACCGGCGCTCCAGGCTCCAGACCCAGTCCACGCAACAATCCCAGGTTGTAGGCCGCCTCGTGCTTGGAGAAATCGCGGCGATGCTCATAGACCCGTCGATTGGCCAAGAGACTGTACCAACGATAGCCGGTGGCCACCCGGATAGGCACCCGCGCCATGAAAGCCGCGGCCATCAAGCGGCGGAACGGCTTCAAGAAAATCGCCGCGTCGAATCCGCGCCGAAACAGGGCCACCAGATCGGGAAACCGCTCTTGCCCGCTCAGCGACAGCACCGCAGCCAAGTCCGGATGCTGCGCCAGCACCGGCGCCGCATAGGCGCTGGAGAGAAACGAGACCTTCGCCTCCGGCATCAATCGGCGAAGCGCCGTGGCGACAGGCAGGCTGAGAATCTCGTCTCCGATGCCGTCGGGCCTGACCAGCAACAGGTTCATCGGGCCGACCGGACCGCCAGTTGTTCCCGCACCGCCTCCAAGACTTGCGCCGGCGACACGTTCGTCAGACATTCCAGCGGCACAGGGTGCCGGCACTGCCGGCTGTAGCAGGGGCTGCAGGGCACTCGACTTGCCAGAACCCGATGACCGGCGCCATAGGGACCGGTTCGGACGGGATTTGTCGGACCGAAGAGGGCTACGACCGGCGTGCCCACCGCCGCCGCCACATGCATGGGCCCCGAGTCGTTCGTGATCAACAGCGACGCCGCTTGCAGCAATGCCGGCAAGTGCCCCAACTGGGTCTGCCCGGTCAAATCGACCGGCGCCCGGCGCATCAACTGCATGACGGCTCCCGCGTCGGCCCGTTGGGGCACCAAGCGCTGGCCCAGGGAATCGTTTGCCGCTGTCGCGG
>JBJTAZ010000287.1:0-3060 GCA_046091085.1 Nitrospiraceae bacterium | reverse complement strand
CGAGAAAGCGAGTGCCGATGACGATTTCTGGGTAGCGGGTCACCAAAACAAGTACGACCAGCAGGAGAAAGCCAATCTCGAGTCCGGTTAACAGGGTTTGCATACGCCCCACCAAAGAGACGCCTCGTCCGGCTATCGCGGAGAGCGCAACGAACAACAAGCACGCCGTAGCGCTGACAACGAGTTTATTCTCGACGGCAGGCACGCCTAATATGCCCAGCACTGCCTTTGCCGCCGGCAAGGAGGCAGAAACGAGAAATAAGGCGGAAGCGACAAGGATGCACCATCCGGCAAAAAAGCCTGCAGACGGATGCACGAATCGAGAAACCCAGGTGAATGCTGCGCCGCCGCTGACTTGTGAAGCGTTGAGTCGTGCGTACGAGGAAGTAATGCCTAATATTAATATTCCGCAGTACAGTATGATCGCCGGAGAAAATTCTGCCGATTCGGCTACTAATGCCCAAATAGCAACAGCGACAGTGTATGCGGGGGCATTGCCTGCCAGCCCAAGCGAGATTGCGGCAAACATGCCAATCTTTTTAGGTGGCATGTTTGCAGGAAATGATCGTGTGGGCAGTGGCAATAGCTACGTGCGTAGGAACCGGATCGCGAAGGTCGAGTGACTTCTTTGGCATCTGCGTAATACCAATGGGTATGCTGAGCAGGCTGAGCAAACGAGAACGAAGCTGAGGGTCCCGTTGCAGCAGTTTGCCTAGAAGAAGGCCATTGAGGCGTAGGTCACCGTCGAGTTGTACTGATCCGTGATGCCTCGGTCGTAGCGCAGCACCTGTCCCTTGTCCGCCTGGATCAACCGTAGGAGTGTGTAGATCGTCGCGAAGCCGGAGATGCGGCGGCTGTCCCCTTCCTTCTGGATGAAGGCTGCGAAGGAACTCGGGTTCAGTTCCTCCACCGGCTTGAGCATTTCCAAATCCGTCTGCATGCAGCGATGGAAGGAGAAGTCGGTTGGCGGCGACGGGTCCCCGTACCTCATGCCGAGGTGGGCCAGTTCTGCGCTGCCGATCAGGCAGTAGTCCCTCTCCGACTCGGCCAGGGCCTGCTTCAGGATGCCGATGAACGCCTCAACCTGCTTCGCCATATCTTGCAGCTCCGGGTCCACCATGCAGGTGGCGGGGAAAGAGCAGAGGATCGGCAGGATGGTGAACGGGCGTTTGCCGGTCATGGCCTGTTGCAGGAACGGGAGCTGGAATTCGATGGTATGGTCGTTGCGGTGGCTGTGGTCTTCGTCGAAGAAGGGCTCCCCGCCCAGCTTCTTGAATCTGGCGATCAGGTCCCGATCCACCGGCACGACGCCGAGCGGCGTCTCGAAGTCCTTGTCGGTGACGGCAAAGGGATGGTTCAGGCCTGCCGTGCTGGTCCCCAGGACGACGAACAGGTCCGGCGCTTCCGCCTCCTGCAGCTCCTTGTAGGCCCAGGCATAGATCGGTCCCGCCTGCCGCAGCTCATAATGGGGGGCCACCAGGCCCTTGATCTTCTTGCCCTTGTTCTCGGACGGCTTGAAGTCCGGCCCTTCCTTGGAGGTGTAAAATCCTTCAAGTTGTGCCTTGAGTTTCGCTCCGTCCGCCTCGTAACTCTTGCCGGAGAAGCGAGCCGGCCTGATGGGGGCATTCCGATAGGCAGCCTGGGCTTCACGCTTGGCCGCCTCGACCTTTTCCCCTTCCAGGAAGAGCTTGGCTTCCAGATCGGCCACCAGGCTTTGCAACCGGTCCGGCATGAAGAATTCGCCGAAACGCTTGAGGTAGGCGGCGACGATCTGTTCGAGGGAATGTTCCCCGTCGAAGTGTTGCACGATGAAGAAGTAATGGACCGGGAGCACCAGCTTTTCCTGGCTGAGCCCGGTCGGGTCCCAGAGGACCACATACTGCTCTTCCTTCTCCTTGATCGGCGAGAACTGGAGGTTCCGCAGGAGCGGGAACTTGGCCGGGTCTTTGATCGCCTGGGTCATGCTGCGGATATCCTTTATGTATGGAACGATTGCGTGGGTGGATGGTACCTGAGGCAGGCTGGTCTCTGCAACCGGTTAGGAGCGGTCTATTCCTCCGTGGGCTCTGCCTGCGGCCTGCGCTTTCTGCTCCACAGGACGAGGCCGACGACCGTGACGGCGGCCAGCCAGAGGGAGGGCCGGCCTTAGCGGGGTTCCGCAGATTCGCTGCGGTCGGTCAACCGGCCGATGAGCAACGACATGCGGGCCATGACCGTATAGCCGAAGGCGGCGCCGAAGGCGATCATCAGAAAGAGGATGCCGGTTCTGGCCGCCACCTGCACCGCCCCCTTGTGCTCGATCGAAAAGAAGAAATAAAAGAGCACGGAGACCACCCCGACCAGCAGGATGATGGCGTTCAGGTTGCTGGCCGGATCGGTCAGGCTGAACGTGAAGGTGGCGCTGCCCTGGACCATGGAGGCCAGCGGGCGCACCGTGTCCTCGATCTGCGTGAGGATGAACGAGGAGACGACCCGGGGAATGGCCAGGCCGGACCCGACTCCGACGATGAAGGCGAAGGCGATGCGGGACATCCAGGTGGCCTTGGGGACGTAGCGGGCCAGCATCAGGAGGCCAATCCCCAACGGAATCAACAGCGACCAGTCGCCTTGCTTAACCATGGGCTCGTAGATGAGGCGGACGACCACCGTGTCGTAGGTCTTGACGATGGCATAACCGACGGAGATGCCCACGTAGAGGTGCTCCGCCAGCTTGAACAGCGGGTTGTCTTCGTAGAGGAAGGTGAAGATGAAGAGGGTCAGTCCCGTAGCGACCCAGGCGCCCAGCAATAATTCAAACGACATTATGCCTGGCCTCCCTGCCCTTGAATGCGCTTCGCCTTCCGGATGGACAGATAGAAGACGTTGCAGAGGATCACCAGGACGATGATCGCAAAGTGCGTCACGGACTGAGCATCCATGCCGGCGACGGCCCGGCCCTTCTGGCCGATCAGGACTTCGTACTCGGCCGCGCCGCGCAGGCCGCCGATCAGGCCGTTGATCTGGCCGCTGCGCAGGAGCGGATAAAGCCCGGGCGCGATCACGCCGGTGCAGCCGCCGCCC
>JBJTAZ010000286.1:0-6233 GCA_046091085.1 Nitrospiraceae bacterium | reverse complement strand
CTCCGGATGAGTTGCATCATGGGTATTGCAGATGTTCAGGATTGCGGAACATCGACTCGTGATCGGACGATACCAGCGAATCCTGTGAGTGTCAAGACGGTCTGACCTCATCCGTATTGGTGATCTTGTGCAGCAGCGTGACGTCCGTCTCAACCGGCGCGGCAAAGTCCCGGCTCCATTCCCACCAGGATCCGGGATAGTTGCGGACCCTGTCGTATCCAACCAGTTTCAACACGAAATACAGCCAGGCGGATCGGACGCCACCGGTGCAATAGCAGATAACCTCCCGGCCTTCCCGAACCCCCTTCTCCTCCAAAGCGATCTTGAGCTTTTCCACGTCCTTGACCGTCGCATCGGGATTGAGAAACCCGTTCCAGGGCAGGCTAATCGCCGAAGGAATATGGCCCGGCCTCGGAATCCCTTGCACTTCCTTGCCAGCATACTCTTCCAAGCTGCGTGCATCGGCAATGATCGTCTCAGGATGGGGTCGCTTCACCAATTTTTTCAATTCGTCCTTCATGACGATCAGCGCTGGATTCGGCTTGGCGGTAAACGATCCGGGCTTGACTGTCACCCCCATATGTTCGAATCGACGTTTTTCCGCGACCCACTTGACCCATCCTCCATCGAGAACCCGGAGCTGCGCCACCCCCAGGTACTCGAGCATCCAAAACATGCGACCCTCGTCGCCCCAGTTGTCGAAGGGATTCGAATAGATGACGATGTCGCTGTCGTTGTTGATCCCCAAGGCGCGGAGCTTCTGTTCGAGGCGCGACACGTCCGGGTCCAGCAATCCCTTGGCCGCCGCGTTCGGGTCGCTGAAATCATGCCAGGTGGCATGCACCGCCCCGGGAATATGGCCGCCGAACATATACGCTGCCTTGCCGCGCACGTCGATCACCACAAGCCCCTCGCGGCCGAGGTTCTGCTCCAACGTCTTGGTATCGATCAACAATGGATGGATCATGATGCTCCTTTACGATTCCCCTCAGCTTGCTTGCCTGCCGCCCCTGCGCCCGGTGCCGCACAGGCCAGCTTCGTCTCCGATTCCGACCGACGCAAGGCCGTTTTCAGGTCCCCGGTCAGCGGCAGATCCCGTTCGTAGATCGTGAATGCGTAGGGATCCTTCCCGGTCAGGCCGTACTTCGCTTCCAACATCGCATGCTGCTTATCCGTCAGAATATGATAGCGGACACGGGTTTTCAAGACGAGCCCGGACGACGCGTCTTCCGCCTTCGACAGACGGTACGCGAAGCGGTACTCTCGGCTGGCCAAGGGCAAGAGCCGGTTATCGTACAGTTCCACGATCGCCGGCTGCCAGAGAATCCATCGTCCCATGGTGTCCGACTGGTGGGCCAATTCCTTCCCCTGCCTATCTTGAACGGTGAACTCGACTGTGAAGTACCGATCCGGGTCGCCGGTGGGAATTTTATGGCCAGCACCGGCATTGATCAGCGTCAGAGTGAACCGCGTCTGGTCTCCCGGCTTCGGGTCGGCCGGATCCGTCTCGATCTGCACGGCCACCGCCTGCTTGACCATCTCCGGATCATGGCCGCCCCGCCACAAGTGTCGCCGCCCTGGCCTGATCGGCCCTCCCGTCGCCACCGGCCGCTCCACTTCCGGCATGTGGCAACTCTGGCAAATGAAGCCCTTCTCTTTCATAAAGTAGCGGCCCTCATATTCGGAATACGTTCCGCAAGGGCCGACGTTATAAAACTGCGCGGGACCGGACACGACATTGTGGCAGCGGTAGCACACCTGCGCTGTGCGGAAATTGGGATCGAACTTGGTCGGATGCGGGGCGGCGGAATCGTCGAACGGCCCAAGGATCACCCCGTCGCGCACGTGGCAAGCGGCGCAGGTGATCGCTTCTCGTTGGTAGTCGGGATCGTAGTGCGGATTCGGCTCCTGTACCGCCCGCTCCACGCGCCCACGAGGAATGTCCTTGACCAGCGTCGGCTGCTGATTCTCCAGCGGCGTATGGCAGTTCAGACAGACCCAGATGTTCTTGTCCTTCTTCCAGTACGCTTGAAAGAACGGGTCGTCATAGGCCTGGGCGTGGATGCTGGTTTTCCATTCCTCGTAAATTTCACGATGGCAGGTTCCGCAGGACTCGGCCCGCAAGCTATCGATTCCAGCCGGCACCTTCTGGAACGGGATCGCATGGGCATAGTCGGACCGGAGGCCGAAGATCACGACGGGCTTGACCTCCGTGTAATAGAGGTAGATCACGCCGGCTACCACGGCAAAGCTGGCCGCCGCGATCCCGATTCGCTTCATCGAATGCACCGGCCTCATGCCTCAAGCAAGGCGCGCACATGCCGTTCGACGGAGGCAGCCAGCGCGTGCAGGTTGTAGCCACCTTCCAGGCAAGACAGTACACGTCCCCGGCAATGCCGCTTGGCCAGGTCGAGCACGATGCGGCTCAGGGCCGCGTATCCGTCTTCGGTGAGCGCCATGCCGGCCAGTGGATCGTCCTTGTGCGCGTCAAAGCCTGCCGAGACGATCACGAACTCCGGCTTGAACGCATCGGCCGCAGGCACGAGCACGGTCTCGAAGACCTCACGATACGCCTCGTCGCCCTGGCCGGAGGACATGGGCACGTTCACCGTCAGACCTGCTCCCTTGCCTTCGCCCTGCTCTGTCGCCCGGCCCGTGCCTGGATAGTAGGGATACTGGTGCGTGCTGAAGAACAGCACCGAAGGATCGTCGTAGAAGGTATGCTGCGTGCCGTTGCCATGGTGCACGTCCCAGTCCACGATCAAGACCCGTTCGATTCCATGCCGACGCTGCAAATGGCGCGCGGCAATGGCCACGTTATTGAGCAGGCAGAACCCCATGGCCCGATCCTGCTCGGCATGATGCCCCGGAGGGCGCAGGGCGCAGAAGGCGTTGTCCACCCGCCCCTCCATAATGGCGTCGGCCGCGGCGATGGCCCCGCCTACCGCCCGATAGGCCGCCTGGAGCGAGCCGGATGACATCGAGGTGTCGGCATCGAGCGACGCGCGGCCCTCGCTCGGCGCAAGAGTCTTCAATTGCGTCAGGTACGTCTGGGTGTGGACCCTGGTGATCGCCTCGTCGGTTGCCAGAACCGGTTCGATGCGCGTCATACGCGCGATCAGACCCGACGCTTCGAGTGTGGCCATGATGGCGCGCAGACGGTCCGGCGACTCCGGGTGGCCAAAGCCCATGTCGTGCTGCAAATAGTCCTGGTGATACACGAAGCCGGTACGTGCCATGGACATATTGTCCGTGTTCAGTCATCCGCCGTCAGTTCAATGAGGTCGGCATCGTAACATACCCTCCCTTCATAGACAATGACGGATCGGGCATAGTAGAGTGCGCATCAGACTCATCATCAACGCCATGTATAGGAGTCCCGCTGATGGCAAACCCGCGGATCGAACCGCTCAAGAAAGTGTTGGCGATAGACCCGAACGACGACGTGGCCTGGTTCGGACTGGGGAAAGCCTATATGGAGGATTTGAAATTCGAAGAGGCCGCCCAGGCCCTGGAAGGGTGCCTGAAAGTGAAGCCTACCTACTCAGCCGCGTATTATGCGCTCGCCCAGTCGCTCGAAAAACTGGGACGGATCGAAGATTGCCGTCGAATCTGCGACGAGGGAGTTGCCGTCTCCACCAAGAACGGCGATGCCATGGTCACGAAAAACTTGGGGCTGCTCAAGCAAACGCTCGACGGATCATAGACATTGCCCGACTAGGCTTCCTTCGGCGTGTCCTTGAGAACCAGGTCGCACATTTCATCCAGCCACCGCCCCGCACATCCGAGGACTTCCCTGACGAGCGGTTCAGGCTGACCCGTCTTCTGCATCGTCCACCGACACACATATTCCATGAGCGCGTCCCGCTCGAACGTCCGCTGAGTGGACAGGGCCAGGGCCTCCAACTCGCCAAACCCCGTGGTGATGATCCCGGCCACGGTGTCGCGGCCATAGGACGTGCTGGCGGTCACATACTGGATGGCCCGGTTCATTTCCTGCTCCGTCACCGCTCGCCTCCACGACAAAAAACGCGCCATTCTACCATCCCTCCCGGCTTTCCTCGCAAGATGCCACTAGGCCATGGCCGTGTGGCCACAGACAGCCTGGCTCAGAATTTACATTTTCGCAGATCGAGGTTGAATGGTAAGATGCCCGCGCGGCATTACCAGACCGTAGGAAAGGCGGACCATGAAACGGACAGTTGTGAAGGGGCGCGGCGTGACGCCAGCGCGACGACATACACAGGCAGGCACGACACCGGACCGATGGGACCTCTCCCATCTCCTCAACAACCCGGATCAGGACTTCGACCGGCTTGCGAAGGACTTGGAACGGCGCGTGGGCCAATTCGAGACGTGGCGCGAACAGCTACGGCCTGACATGCCGATCCAGACATTTGTGGATCTGCTCAAGCAAGCGGAGGCCATCGCCTCCGACAGCGGCACATTGAGCGCCTACGCCTACCTCTGGTTTTCGGAAAACACCAAGAACACCCGAGCCAGATCGTTCAAGGCGGCGGTCGAAGAACGCCTCACCGCCCTGCAGAACCGCCTGCTGTTTTTCGACCTCTGGTGGCAATCCGTGGACAAAGCCAATGCCGCCCGCTTGCTCGACGCCTCAGGCGATTTCCGCTACCACCTGGAATCCATCCGTCGGTTCACAGCGTATACGCTCTCGGAGCCGGAAGAGAAAGTCGTCAACGTCAAATCCATCACCGGGCGGAGCGCGGTCAATACGCTGTATGACGTGCTCACCAACGGCTTCACGTTCACGCTCACCGTCGGCGGCCGCAAGAAAACCCTCTCGCGCGAGCAACTGTCCGCCTATATCCGCAGCCCGAAGCCCTCGGTGCGGGAGGCCGCCTACCGGGAACTGTACCGGGTCTTCGAGACCAACTACGATCTCCTCGGCGAAATCTACGCGACGCTCGTGAAGGATTGGAAAGGCGAGAACCTCGATCTGCGCAAATACGCCTCGCCGATGAACGCAAGGAACGTGGGGAATGACATCCCCGACGAGGCGGCGTCGGCGCTGCTCGACGTCTGCGCCGGTAATACCGACGTCTTTCAGGAATATTTCCGCCTCAAAGCGCATATCTGCAAAATCCGGCCGATGAATCGTTTCCACATTTATGCCCCCCACCCGGCCGATCGAACTCGCTATCGCTATGCCGATGCAGTCCGGATGGTGCTGGACGCCTACCGCGCCTTTTCCCCGCAGCTGGCGGATCTGGCGCGCCGGGTGTTCGATGAACGTCACATCGACGCCAGAACCACTCCGGGGAAATTAAGTGGTGCCTACTGCTACAGCGTACGTCCAGGCCTCACCCCCTATCTGCTCCTGAACTACACAGGCGAGGCGCGGGACGTAGCCACGTTGGCCCACGAACTGGGCCACGCGGTGCATGGGATGATGGCCGAGCGGCACACCATGTTTACCTTCCACTCCACCCTGCCGCTGGCTGAAACCGCCTCCGTCTTCGGAGAGCGGATTCTGTCCGATGCCTTGATGGCCCAGGAGCGCAAACATTCCGTCAAACAAGGCCTCCTCCTCGCCCAACTGGACGACATCTATGCGACGGTCCTCCGCCAAGCCTATTTTGTCCTGTTCGAGCAACGCGCGCACGGCATGATCGCCCAAGGCGCCACCGCCGAGGACTTGGCTGCCGCGTACCAGGCCAATTTGCGCGAGCAGTTCGGCAAGGCCGTGCCGGTGCCGGCCGTCTTCCGCTGGGAGTGGCTGACCATCCCCCACCTGTTCGGCAGCCCCTTCTACTGCTATGCTTATAGTTTCGGCAACCTGCTGGTGCTGGCCCACTACCACATGTACAAACAGCAGGGCCAAGCCTTCGTTCCCAAGTACCTGTCGCTCTTGGCCGCCGGCGGCTCGCAAGGCCCGGACGCGATCCTGACCCAGATGGGAGTCAATATGCGGGACAAGGCCTTCTGGCAATCGGGCTTCGATACCATCCGAAGCATGGTCGATGACTTGGAACGGACGATGGCCTAAGCCTCTTCCTTTGCCTATTCCCACATCTCACTTACCTGGACACGCGGCGCTGCCAATCTAAACGGACAATATAAAATCCCGCTTGACTCCCACCCCCAAAACGATTAAGATCACGATCGCTTATGAGAATGGTTATCATAATCGTTCCCGACAAGGGGCGGTCTTCGCGTCGAATGCCCATACGAAGGAGCCTGCGGCCATGTACGTGTGCCTGTGCAAAGGG
>JBJTAZ010000285.1:0-12866 GCA_046091085.1 Nitrospiraceae bacterium | reverse complement strand
TGGGGGAGGCGTCGGGCGGCGTCATCGGGCGGCGTCACGATCCATCGGTCGTTTGTCGGCTTCTTCCGCGCCCCAGTCCAGGGCGACTCGAACCTGGATTTCCCGCCGAAGATTCGGTAAGTTGAGGCCCTCGTTCCCGTGGATCTCGCATCGCGTACGGTCACCGCCGGTGATCCTCGCTCGGAGGAGGAGTGACGGTTCGGTCTCGACCACTACTGCTCAGCCTGCTGGCCCTCCTTCTTCTCGCCATCCTGGCCTATCAATTTTTGTACGACCCGGAGCGGCTGAAAGCGGTGCTGATCCAGCAGGTCGAAGATCAGCTCGGCCGCACGATGGAAGTCGGCCAGGCGCGGATCTCGCTGTTCCCCCGCATCAGGCTGGACCTCTCCGACGTCGTGATTCGCGACCTCGACCAATCCCGCGTCTTTTTCAAAGCCAAGAAACTCGTGCTGGTGCTGCGTTCCACCCCCTTGCTCCAGCTCCGCGTCGTCATCAAACGGGTGCACATCGAGCAGCCGGAAGTGGCCCTGCACCGAGACCCGCTGGGACACTGGAACTTCCAAGCCGGCGCCGGCGGCGCGCCGGCCGACGGCCAAGACCGTCACCCCTTGGCCCTGCTCCTGCTGATTCAAGAGGTCGCGCTCCTGGACGGCCAGGTCACGGTCCTGGATGAATTTCGCCAGGGCGGGGAGCGGTCACTCCGATTGCATCTCACGGACGCGCATCTGTTCAAGAACCTCTCGCAAGGGCTGACCGACATCACACTCGCCGGTACGCTGCCCAGCGAGCCTATTCCATCCACGCTCAGCCTGACGGGACAGTTGAGCCAGGAGGCAGCCCAGGCGACGAATGGCACCACGGCCTCCCAACGCCTGCACTTCCAGGGCGACGCGGCGTTCTTGAATCTGGACCTGCGCCGACTGGCGGACTTCTTCGGGCCCCGCCCGATCCCTCCGCAACTGCAAGGGAGCGCCAATTTGCGCGGTGCGCTCTCCATGAAGCCCGGCGTCAAGGGTTACGACATCTTGCTGAGCAACATGCAGGCCGACGTGGGCCATCTCATGATGAAAGGGCAGGCGGGTGTATCCGGACTCATGACGGGCCAACCAACGTTTTCCCTCGCCTTTTCGGCCTCGCCGATCGTGCTCGACGACCTGTTGCAGCATTTGCCGCTGCAATGGATCGATACGCGAATCCAGTCGGTCATCGAGAGCCAGGAGATCCGCTGCACGGTGGAAGTCGTCCAGGCCCAGATGACCGGCACCGTCGGCGCCGGCGTTTCTCCTTCGCTGACCGGAGAACTCCGCATTCGCGACGGTCATGCCCTGCTCGGAACCGACCGCATCCCGACCGAAGACCTGGCGGCCACCGTGCAGATGGAGCCGGACCGCATCAAAGCCACCGGGCTCAGCGGCCGGTACGGCCCCTTGAAGATCGCGGCAGGGAAGGCCACCGTGGTCTTTCAAGAGGCAGGCCCCTTCATGGAATTGGATGTGCCGGGGGAGATCCCGGCGGCAGACTTGGTGGCGTTCCTGAGCCGCACCATGGGATCGAAGACCTGGGTCCGTTACCTGGCAGACCTGCGCGATGTACAGGGCGACGCCCTCCTGACGTTGCGCCTGGCCGGATTGCTGAACAGCCAGGAAGGGCTCCGGTTCGTCAGCGGGGAATTGGAGGGGCGGCGCCTGAGCTTCCTGAGCCCCCACGTGCGGGATCGCGTGGAGGACGTCACCGGTCTGCTGCAATTCACGCCGGCGAGCACGGTGTTCACACGGGTCGCCGGACGCATCGGCCCGAGCTACCTTTCGGTGGACGGCACCATCGACACGGACAAGGATCCAGCCTACCGCGATTTCGTCGTGACCGTGGCGGCGGACACGGCCCATCTGGAACGGCTGCTGCCGGACATCGCCTTCGTGACCAACGCCATGAAGGGGACGGTCGAAGGCACGGTCGCCCTGGCCGGCGCCACCGACGCACCGGCGCTGAAAGCGCGGCTGGACCTGAAGAACGCGGCCATCCATGTGCCGGGCCTCATCCAGAAAGCGGCAGGAACCCTCGCAACGGCCGCGCTGGACACAAACCTGGGCCGCGACCAACGGTGGACCATCTCGCGTCTCGACCTGAACCTGCCGCCTCTGCACTTGGGCGGCAAAGGCCGCCTGAAGCTCGGCAGCAAATTCTCCCTCGACCTGGCCTTGGCGGCGGAGCCGATTTCGCTGGCCCAGCTTCCGAAAGGTCTGGCAATGGGCGGGCTGGATGCGGGCACTCTGGAAGTCACCCTCGACATCAAGGGCAGGGGCACCAACTGGAAAGTCTGGCACTACACGGGCTGGGTGGCGCTCACGAACGGCCTGATCACGCCCAAGGGCCTGGACGTTCCGCTCCACGACGTGTACTTGCGGCTGCAACTGGTTAAAAACGGGGCCGACGTCAAACGGCTCTCGTTCAAGATCAAAGACAGCGACATTCGGCTGGCCGGCACGCTCCAGAACTGGGCGGCTCCCGTCATCGAGGCCACAGGCGAGTCCGCTCAACTGGACCTGGCGCTGCTGATTCCGGAAGGGGACCGCTCGCCGGTGCGTACGATGCTCGAACACCTGGCTGCCTCCAGCCACGTCGCCTTGAGCGCCCATGCCGAGCATGCCGCCTATAAGGGGTTGGCGCTGGCCTCCCTCTCGACCAAAGTCGCCATCGGCGGCGGAACCGTGACCGTCAACCACCTGGCCGGGGAGGCCTACGGAGGGAAGATCGCCGGGCGCCTCACGGTTCGGTTGCCTGAAGAGAAGCCGGCGGACGTGGACGCCGCCTTCCACATCACGAGCGTCCCGTATGACAAAATCCAGCAAGCCTTCGGCGACACCAAGTCCCAGGTCACGGGCACCTTTTCCGGCCGGGTCAGCCTGAAGGGCCATGGCCGGGACCCCAAGGGCAATATGCACAGCCTGAACGGTTCAGCGGAGATTGCCATCAAACAGGGCCACATCCAACGAGGCCGGATCATGCCGCAGGTGCTCAAGCTCCTCAATCTCCCGGCCTTGCTGCAAGGCAAGGTGGACCTGACCAACGAAGGCTTTCCGTACGACAAGGTCAACGCAACCTTTGCGATCACGGACGGGGTCGTACATACGGAAAACCTGCTCCTGGACGGTCCGGTCTTGAAGATCACCGGCGTCGGCGGCTACGACATGACGGAAGACCAGTTCGATGCCGTGATCGTGGTCAGCCCCCTTGGGTCGTACACAAAACTCCTGCAGAGCGTGCCGCTGTTCGGCAAGCTCTTCGCCGGGGAGCGCGAAGGATTTACCACGGCGTTCTTCGAAGTGAAGGGGACCATTCAGGAGCCGAAGGTCAGTTACATGCCGCTGAAGTCCCTGGCCACCGGCGTCACCGGCATGGCCCACCTCGCATTCGATCTCCTCAAGAACACGCTCCTGCTGCCGAAAAACCTGATCGCGCCCTCGGACGAACCGGCTGAGTCTCCGGACACAAACCTCGCTCCGGACCAGACCGTTCCAGCGCCGACGCCGGCCGCTCCGTAGCCGTTCCGCCTGCCGCCCCGCTGTTGACCACCCTCAGCCCTCGTGATAGCATCGCCTTGACTAGGGGTTTTCCTTCAAGCCCGAACCTGGCCGCTACGACAGGAGCATCCGATGTCCGCCGAACGAGCCACCCTGATGATCGCCGCCAGCGAGTCCGACTCCAATCTCTATTACGCCACCCGTTTCATTGCCCCGGACCCGTTCACTTTCCTGGAGGTCAAGGGTGAGCGGCTCCTCATCATGAGCGACCTCGAAATGGATCGGGCCCGCAGCCAGGCCACGGTGGATCGGGTCCTGTCCTATTCCGAATTGGAGCGCACGGTCCGCGAGCAGGGGGGCGTCAATCCCGGAGCGGCCGACCTCGTCCATGCGGTACTGGCGCCAGAAGGCATCACGAAACTGCTGGTGCCCGGCAACTTTCCCTACGCCCATGCGGCCCGTCTCCTCGAATTGGGATACCGGATCGAGACGAAAAAGGAACCGTTCTACGAACGTCGCGCCATCAAAACCGGCGAAGAGATCCGCCATATCGAAGCGGCGCAGCGCGCCACCGAAGCCGCGGTGTCGGCCGCTCACGACACGCTGCGCCGGGCAACCGTCAAGAAGGGCCTGCTCTGGTTGGACGGGGAGCCGCTGACCTCCGAGCGGATCAAGAAACTGATCAATGTGGCGCTCATGGAACGGGATTGCGTGGCCCAGCATACGATCGTGGCCGGTGGCGAACAGGCCTGCGATCCCCACAATGAAGGGTCCGGCCCCTTGCCGGCGGAACGCAGCATCATCTTCGACGTCTTCCCCCGTTCCGCCACGACTCGCTACTTTGCCGATATGTCGCGCACGGTGATCCGGGGCAAAGCCTCGCCGGAGTTGAAACGCCTTTACCAGACCGTGCACGACGCGCAGGAAGAAGCGATCACCAAAGTCAGGGATGGAGCCGACGGGGCAAAGATCCACCAGGGCATCTGCGACCGGTTCGAGGCCGCCGGGTACAAGACCGGCCTCGTGAACGGGCGAATGCAGGGCTACTTCCATGGCACCGGCCATGGCGTGGGGCTGGATATTCACGAGCCGCCCCGGATCAGCAAGACCGGTTCCGCTCTGCAGGAAGGGCACATCGTCACCGTCGAACCGGGCCTCTACTACCCGGGATTGGGCGCCGTCCGGATCGAGGATATGGTGCTGGTCACGCGGGACGGGTGCCGGAACCTCACGAACTTTCCGAAGACGTTCGAACTGGAGTGAAATTCGTAAGGCGTAAGGGGTGAGGCGTCAGGGGAGGGTTGATTCGTCGCCTCACGTTTCACGCCTCACGCTTCACGGATTGACATGCGCCTCACCTTTACGATCACCCGCTTCAATCCCGAAACCGACTGCCACCCACACGTCGAACCCTATCGCATGGACATCGGCCGCGGCCTGACCGTTCTGGACGCCTTGATCCGGATCAAGCACGAGCAGGACGGATCGCTGGCGCTGCGCTATTCCTGCCGGTCGGCCATCTGCGGGTCTTGCGCCATGGATATCAATGGGACTGAAAAATTGGCCTGCCGGTCGTCGGTCCGCAAAGAACTGGAACGGCACGGGCAGATCGCCATCGCTCCCTTGCGCAACCTGCCGGTGATCAACGACCTCGTCGTCGACATGTCCTCGTTCTGGGGAAAAATCCACGCCGTGACACCCTGGCTATCCGCGTCGGCTCACCAACCATCGGGTCAAGCGGCAGCTCACGCGATCCTGCCGCGTGACCGGTACCAATTTCACAACGTGGACGCCTGCATCATGTGCGGCGCCTGCGTCGCCGCCTGCACCACGCACGAAGTCTCCCGGGACTTTCTCGGCCCCGCGGCCCTCGCCAAAGCGGAGCGGTTTCTCGCCGACCCCAGGGAACCGGCGCCGGCCAAGCGAACGCGCCTCCGGTTCCTGGAGCAATCCCATGGCATCTGGGACTGTACCCGGTGCAATTTCTGCGTCGAAGTCTGTCCCAAGGATGTGCAGCCGATGGAAGCGATCATCCGTCTGCGCCGTGCAGCGCTGGGAGCAGGCCTGACTCAGTCCGGCGGCGCGCGCCACATCACCGGCTTCATGGCGCTGATCCGGCGGGGAGGACGTCTCAACGAAGCCCTCATGCCGTTGCAGGTGGTCGGGCTCAATCTCCGCCGCCTGCTGCGCGTCGCGCCGCTCGGACTCCGCATGTTGTGGAAAGGGAAGGTCCCGAGCCCGCTGACGCCGCCCATCCCCGGCATCGCGCAAGTCCGGACGATCTTCAACGCCTTCGGCCGACGGAAGCGGATCAACTGAACGGAGCAGGTATGACTTGTGCCTATCGTGTCCTGGACGATGTCGCGTTGGCGGATACCGCCTTCGAAGCGACCGGCGACTCGCCGTCCGAACTGTTGCTCGCCGCCGCGCAGGCGCTGATCGCCACTTTGGCCGACCCGCAGACGGTGCTGCCGATCAGCCATCACCGGATCGAACGCCGCGAAGCCGATCTGGGGGCCTTGCTGTTCGACTGGCTCTCCGAGATCGTGTACTTGAAGGACGCCGAGGGCCTCGTCTTTGGGGAAGCCACCGCGACGGTCTCCCAGGACCACGATGGCTGGCTCTTGCAGGGCACCGTGTCCGGAGAGCCGATCGACCCGGCGCGCCATGCCTTACGGGCCGACGTCAAGGCGGTGACCAAGCATCTCTACGACGTGAAGCAGGAGGCGGGCCGATGGATCGCCCGTGTGGTCTTGGACATCTAACGAACAGGGAGGCGCCCATGCGGAACGCCATCGGTCTTGCCATCTTCATCCTGGCCTTCGCGGCCTCCACAGCCCAGGCTGGCTCGCAAACGCCGGCCGACGCCCAATCCGCGCAGTTGTCGCAACTCCTGCTCTCGTCTGCCTGGTGCTCGTTCTCCTACAACAAAACCACCGGCGCTTCGCACCAAGCCCGCGTGCAGTTTCACCCGAACGGCAACTGGTCCGCCGGCAGCCGTGGGGAAACCTATTCCAACGGCCCGAACGGATCGGTCGCCGGCCAGCACGACGGAGGCGGGGGAGGCCGGTGGGCCGTGCAGCAGGGCCAATTGTTCATGTCCAACCCTCCGGAAACGCCGTCGCTGACTCCGGTTGGCTTGACGATCAAACACAATTCCAACGGCTATCCGATCCTGATGGCCGACGGCAGGGAATATTCCCAATGTTGATAGGTGACGCACAGCCGGCCTTCCGGGTGGCGCCTCGCCTCGAATCGCATACATCATGAAGCTGCACGAGGACTTCACCGTCAACCGCGTCACGGATGCAGTCTGGGAAATTCCTGCCAGCCAAAAGCCCGGCATGCTCGTGCCTGCACGAATCTATGCTACGGAGCCGATTCTGACCACCATGGACCGGGGAGTCTTCGAACAAGTCACCAATGTAGCCTGTCTGCCCGGCATCAGACGATATGCCCTCTGCATGCCGGACGGTCACTGGGGCTACGGATTTCCCATCGGCGGCGTCGCCGCCTTCGACCCGCAGGATGGGGTGATCTCGCCGGGCGGTGTGGGCTACGACATCAACTGCGGCATGCGCCTGATCCGGACGGACCTGACCCTTGACGAGGTGCAGCCTCGCCTGGAACAGCTCATGACCGAGCTGTTCCGGAAGGTCCCGGCCGGCGTCGGGTCGCGAGGCTTCGTGAAGGCCACCCGCGAGGAGTTCGCGGACGTCATGCGCAAGGGCGCGCGCTGGTGTGTGGAGCGGGGATACGGCTGGCGGGAGGACTTGGACCGCATCGAAGAAGGCGGTTGCATCGGCGGCGCGGACCCGGAGGCTGTGACGGACTATGCGGTGCAGCGGGGCATCACCCAGCTGGGCACCCTGGGCTCCGGCAACCATTACCTGGAAGTGCAGGTGGCCTCCGACGATCGGATCTTCGACCCGCAGACGGCCGCCGCATTCGGCGTGACCGGCGGCGACCAGATCGTCGTGATGGTCCATTGCGGCTCACGAGGGTTCGGCCACCAGGTGGCGAGCGACTCGCTCAGGGTCTTCGAGAAAGCCATGCGGCGATACGGCATCTCGGTGCAGGACCAACAGTTGGCCTGCGCCCCATTCACGTCGCAGGAGGGCCAGCAATACTTCGCCGCCATGAACGCCGCCGCCAACACCGCCTTTGCCAACCGGCAGGTCATCACCCATCAAATTCGCGAGGCCTTCCAGTCGGTGTTCGGCCGATCGGCCGAGGCCCTCGGCATGCAGGTCGTCTACGACGTCGCCCACAACATCGCCAAGGTCGAACGCTATGCGGAGGGGGAGCTGCTGGTCCACCGGAAGGGGGCGACGCGCGCCTTCGGTCCCGGACAGCCGGACGTGCCGGAGATCTATCGGCACATCGGTCAACCGGTCATTTGCGGCGGCTCGATGGAAACCGGCTCCTATCTCCTGGTCGGCACCCAGGAGGCGATGACGCACACCTTCGGCTCCACGATGCACGGGTCCGGACGGACCATGTCTCGAGGCCAAGCCAAGCGTATGGCCAACGGCGCTCAGCTCCAGCGGGACATGAAGCGGCACGGGATTATCGTCAAGGCCGTCTCGATGTCCGGCCTGGCCGAAGAAGCGGGCTTCGCCTACAAGAACATTTCAGGCGTCGTGGAAGCCGTGGACCGGGCGGGAATCACCAAGAAGGTGGCCGAATTGCGGCCGATCGGGAACATCAAGGGTTAGCGGAACACAGGCGCCGAGGGAGACCACTATGGCAACCCATCATCCGAGCAAGGACCGATTCCGACTGGCGCCGGCCGACGAGATGCCGATCAGAACGTTGCTGGAAGAAGCCCTCAAGGATTTTCGCCATGCGTTGATTGATCGCGGCGTGTACCGGAAGGACCATCAGAATCTTGCGCGGGCGGTGAACGGCGCCAAGGACTTCGTGGACTTTCTCCTCGAAGGTCCCTGGGCGCTGGAGAAGGGACGCCGCCGGTCGAAGCCCTGACTCGGATGACGCGGCATCTTCCCGCACTCCTGGCCTCCGCGCTGCTCACCGCTTGCTCCAGCCAGATCCAATTTTTCGGCACGGACGACGGTGCGACCGTCATCGGCACGCACCACATCTGGCGTCAGACGATCGAAGTCGCCATGCTTTCCGGCCTCAAGCTGGAAGGTCCATACCAACCTCTGACCACCGGATAGATCAGAGAGGGATCGCGCTTCTTCGGCGCAATGCGGCCGAACTGTTGGGCCGGCACATGCGCGGACGCTTTCATGGCCATGCCCGCTTGACCGGCCCGGACGGCACGGTGCTGGCGATGGTCTTTGCGCTCGAGTGGATCGAACGCGGCTACGGCGTCGCCAGAACGTTCACCAGACAGGAGTATCGGGTCATGTTCTAGTTCGTCGCGGCCGACGCTCGCCAGGAAAGCCGCCATCGCGCAGACGGGCCTCAGCACACAGGCCAACACGCCACCACATGCTTTGCCGCAAACCCTTCTCTCGCCAAGCAGCGCGCCGCTATGCTAGGCTTGGCGCTCACATCATCCCTGAGGCCTGCATGCTGCTGACCTACGCTCTCTATCCCGGTTGCGCCGCCAAAGGCGCTACGCCCGAACTGTACCAGTCCACCATGGCCGTCATCGGCCGGCTGGGTATCCAGGTGAAGGAGCTGGCGGCTTCCTCCTGTTGCGGGGCCGGTGTGGTGGGGGAGGGGGAGCCGGATGTCGCGCTCGCGTTGAATGCCCGCACCTTCGCCCAGGCCGAGCAGCTTGGGTTGGACGTCATGACCATCTGCGGAACATGCCAGGGGGTGATGGGAGCGGCCAACAAACGCCTCAAGACGGAGCCGGGGCTGCTTGCTCGCATCAATCGGGTACTGGAACGCGATGGCCCGGCCTATCGCGGCACAGTCCAGGTCAAACATCTGCTGTGGATCGTGGTGCGCGAAGTCGGGCTGCACCGGCTGGGGCAAGAAGTCCGCGTGCCCTTGGACGCCTTTCGCATCGCGCCCTTTTACGGATGCTACATCCTGCGGCCATCCTGGGACTTGGAATTCGACGATCCGGAAAATCCGACCTCGCTGGAGAAGGTCATCCGCGCCGTGAAAGGCGAGCCTGTGGCCTATGCAGGCCGGACCAAGTGCTGCGGGTTTCCCATCATTCTGGAACAGGAAGCGGTCGCCGTCGCCATGTCCGGGGCAAACATGAAAGAGGCGAAGGAGGGAGGCGCCGACTGCATGGTCACGCCCTGCCCCCTCTGCCATATGAGCTTGGACATCTACCAGGACCGGACGGGACAGGCCGTCAACGCCCGCCTGAACCTGCCCATCCTACACTTGCCTCAGTTGCTGGGGCTGGCCATGGGGATTGCGGCCAAGGACTTGGGCCTCTCGCGCCACCTGGTGCCGGTGCAGGCGATTACCCGGGTAACAGAGTCACGTCGAATGGCACTGACAGAAGGCAAAGGAGCGGGGAAATATGAAGGTCGTTAATCTTTCAGTTTATCAGCAGTTTAGTGATGAGAAGATGAAGAAGAACAACATCTTTCAGAGCCCCAGGTTTTTCTGCGATATCTACTGCTTCGAGCCAGGGCAGGAGCAGAAGGGCCACGTGCACGGGGAGCAGGATAAGATCTATTTAGTGCTGGAGGGACAAGGCACGTTCACGGTCGGAGCCGAGCAGAAAGTCCTGGGGCCGGGCCAGGGCACCATGGCCCCGGCCGGAGAATCACATGGTGTACTGAACCACAGCAAGGGACGATTGAAAGTTCTAGTCTTCGTTGCCCCCAACCCCAGCTAGCACAGGGTTCATATCCTACATGCAACCGGCGGGACGACCGTGATGGTCGTCCCGTCGGTTATGCCTCTCGCCTTCGATCTTTCGATCTATTGAGCCGATGGCGTAATCTCCCCCTGCGGCATATCAGGCTTCCATGGCGTCTGCGGCATGAGCGGCGCCGGCTTGGCATCCGGCGACACCACCAGCACGGCAATCGCGCCGCGCAGCGCACCGGTCAAAGAGTGGGTCACCAGCGGGTAGGCGCCGCCGGACTCGGCCACCAGATCGAAAGTCGCCGCGCTGCCAGGCCCCACCACGTAGGTCTGGACCCCGTTCAACTTATTGCTCGGATTGCCGCTCTCATAGACGTTGTCCCAAATTTCGCCGATCGGGTGGAACGAGGAAAACTCGTTCGGCCCCGCATTGACGAAATAGACCCGCACCCGCTCCCCCGGCTTAGCTTCCAACGGCTTGCCGCCAGTCACGAAGGGATGATATTTGAAAATGCCGCCATTGAATATGACGTGGTCAAACTTTCGATCGAACATGGCCGGCACATCGTCGGGGTTCTTGAAAAACTCGGATTGCACGAGGACGTATTCGCGATCCGCCTTCGGCCAGGCCTTGGCGTTCTTGGGGTCCACGATGATCGCCCCGAACATGCCGCGCGCCACATGCTGGATCATCGGCGGAGCCCCGCAGTGATAGAAGAAAATGCCAGGCTTCTTGGCCACGAAGGTGTAGCTGATCGTTTCGCCGGGATTGATCGCCCGGTAGTTTTTCAGGAAGTCGATCTCCGCCGCATGGAAATCCATGGCGTGGGGATAGGTGTTCGTCTTGGGATTGTCCAACGTGAACTTGACCGTATCGCCTTCGGTGACCCGGACGACCGGGCCAGGGACCTGGCCGTTAAAGGTCCATCCCTTGTAGGTCGTTCCGCTGCCCTCGACGACAATATCCGTCTCCACGGCCGTCATATGCACATCATGTGTCTTCGCCACAGCCGGCTGGGTTCCCGCCAGTAGCCCTCCGATGGACAGCATCATGCCGAACAAAATCTGTACCCGCTTCATTCGCCCCTCCTTCGTCGCATAATATAAGGCCTTGAACGCACCACCTGCTACGGCCTGCACCATAGCCCTTGGCGAGTCAAAAAAACATGACCTACGTCATATTTTGAAAATAATCGAGGAGCGAGTGGAAGCCGCGCAGATTCCGGCTATTCGGACGCGAGGGCCTTCAGTTTGGCGAGATCTCGGATGACGAGGTGCTTGGCGGTGCCGGACACCAATCTGGATCGCTTGAACCGGCCCATGATCCGGATCGCGGTCTCCACCGTAATCCCCACCATGTTGGCGAGGTCTTGCCTGGTCAAGCGGACAGTCAGGCGCAGCCCATCTGCTTCCTTCACGCCGGTCCTGGCGGCCAAGCTCACGAGCAGGGCCGCAAGGCGCTGATCGGCTCGATCCAAGGCCAGAACCTTGGTGTTTTCCTGCGCCTCGTTCAGACGTTGCCCCAGATAGCGGATGACTTCAATGGCCGCTTCGGGATTGTGGTGGAGCACGTCGAAGTAGGCCTTCTTACTCAACCGGAGGACGCGCACGTCGCCCATCGGTTGCGCGCAGCCCGGATGGGGCGACCCGTCGAAGACCGCAGCCTCGCAACAGAAGAGGTCGCCGGGCATCAACACCTTCAGCGTCACCTCTTTGCCGTCCTGCGCGGTTTTGACGCACTTGACGCTGCCTTCCTGGAGAATGTGGAAATACTCGGCAGGGTCCCCCTCTCGGAAGATGAACTGGTCCTTGCTGTAGTGAGATTCGACGATCTGGCCGGCCAGCTTCTGTCGGTCTTTGACTGTCAGAACATTAAGCAATGGGATTTTTTTATGGAGCGGATCGGCGCCGGCCATCGCAAGGCTTACACGAGCCGCTTGGCCGTCTCGACGATCGAACGCGCTCCGATACCGAAGCGGTCGATCAGTTCGTCCGGCTTGCCGCTGTGAGGAATCTCCATGACGGCCAGCTTGCTCACGCGCACGCCTTCGCTCCCGACCGCGCCCAGCACCGCGTCGCCGATGCCGCCGTGAGCGTAGTGGTCCTCGACGGTCAGGATGCGGGTCTTCGTCGCCTTGGCGCAATCCAGGAGGGTGGCCCGATCCACCGGAGCAATACTGTAGAGATCCACGACGCGCGTGGCGATGCCGGCGGCCTTCAACTGGTCGTGCGCTTTCAGCGCCTCGAACAGCGGCACGCCGGCGGCCACGATCGTCAACTGGTCCGCAGGACTTTGTCGGAGCACCTTGGACCCGCCGATGGGGAAGGTCTCGTTGTTCCCGTAAATTATGGACGTCTTTGGCCGACCGGTGCGCACGTAGACGAGTCCCTTATGGTTCGCCGCCGCCTCGATCAACCGGTAGGTGCAGACTGCGTCCGACGGATAGAGGACGACGACACCTGGCTGGGCCGCCATCATCGCCAGGTCTTCCAGGCCCATCTGCGAGGCGCCGTCCTCGCCGATGCTGACGCCGGCGTGCGTGCCCACGATCTTGATGTTGGATTGACTGATGGCCGCCATGCGGATGAAGT